>JAWVGK010000462.1:0-6537 GCA_033855155.1 Solirubrobacteraceae bacterium
CTGCGCGGCTACGACGTGATCGTGCGCTTCGCCGACAACGACTTGGTCTGCGCGATGTCGAACATGACCGAGCCGACAGCCCGACGGCGCTTCACCGCGATCGCCGCCGCCAACGACGACGCGTTCAGCACCAGTTTCGCAGCGCTCAGCTCCTCAGACGAGAGCACGCTCGAGCTCATCACCCGCGCGCAGAACGCTCGCCGCTGAGCGTCATCGCCGCCGGCGACGGCGTCGCAGCGGTCGCGCTGCGCGAGCACCGCACGCAGCTCAGCGCGACGGTGCCCCGCCTTGAGCGCGACGTCGCAGAGAGCGACGCGGCGCTCGGCACGACGTCCTCGGCGCGCGCTGATGATCTGCGGCCCTGCCCCGGTCGCACAGACAGCCGATTGTGCGGCCTAACATGCGCAGCGCGCCGCGAACGGGCGATCAGAGCGCCGATCACATGATCTCAACGCGCACTGAGGCGTTCTGCGGCCCTGCGCGCGATGCCCGCGACCCGATCGATCACCCGCTATGACGCCTGATCGAGCGCGCAAGGGGGACAAGCGGCGGCTGGCGCTGCGAAGCACCTGCACCCCCCGATGGTGGCACGCCTTCGGCGTGCTGTCGGGAGGCACAGGCGCTTCGCAGCGGAGCGCAAAGGTCGACGAGCGAAGGAGAGCCCTGATGGCCACCACAGCACCCACTGCAGCGCCCGCCGTGCAGCTGCGCAGCATCGCGTTGTCGGCGATCGTGCCGATCGACGGCTTCAACCCCCGCCAGGCGTTCGATGACGGCGACCTGCGCGCGCTGTCGGCGAGCATGCTCGAGCGCGGCTGCCTGGTCCCGATCCTCGTGCAGGCCACCGGCGACGGCTCCTATCGCCTCGTCGACGGCGAGAAGCGCTACAAGGCCGCCGCGATCGCCGCGCTCATGGAGCTGCCCGCGATCGTGCGCGCCGTCGACGCCGGCGACGAAGCCGGCGAGCTCGACGCTGAGCTGCTCGTCGACGCCGTCGTCGCCAACCAGCTGCGCTCGCAGCTGACGCCGATCGATGAGGCACTGGCATGCCGGCGCCTGAAGAGCGACCACGGCCTGACGCTCAAGGGCATCGCGCAGCGCCTGCAGATGACACAGGCACGCGACCGCGATCGCCTGCAGATCCTCGAGCTCCCCGACGCGCTGTGGCCGCGCATCTGCAGCGGCGAGATCCCCGTCAACGCGATCACCGCGCTCGTTGGCCTGGCCAAGATCCACGCGGGGCTGCCCGAGCTCGCCGTCACGATCGTGCTCGATCGCGGCGACGTGTACGACAGCGACCCCTACACGTGGCGCGACGTCATCGAAGACGGCCTGCGCGTGGTCAGTAGCGCCCTGCACGACGAGACCGTCGACGCGCCCGCCGGCGTGTTCGTCTCCACGCACAGCTATCCGCTGAGCGCATTCAGCCTCGACGACAAGCACCAGGCGGCCAACGTCAAGCTTGCCGAGCTGCGCGGCAGGAGCGTCGACGAGCTCGCGCTGACCTTCGACCGCGAGGCAGTGTCACAAGCACGCCGGCTGAAGGCCGCGCACACCGCGAAGGATGAGTGGGTGACGCTGATCGTCGGCCAGGACGCCGCCGACACGCTCGCCGCCGACCACGTGACCGCGGCGCTCAAGCGCGCCCGAGCGGACGCCAAGCGCCGGCGCGACAGCAGCCGCGCGACGCCGAGCAGCTGCGGCAGCGCCATCGCTGGCGCGGCCGCGGCCGCGGGCCGGGTCGACGAGGCCGCCAAGCGCGAGCTCGCGCGCGCCGAACGTGCCGAGGCCGCCGCTGAGCGCGACCGCTGCGCGCAGTTCAACGAGCAGCTCGGCGTCGCGATCGTCAACACGGTCAGCCGTGTGGAGGTCGACGAGCGCACCGTGAAGATCCTCACCGCGATCAACGTCGCTTCCGAGCTTGACCGGATCGCGATGCGCGGAGCCCGCTACGGCTTCCCGGGGTGGGTGACGATCGAGGAGACCAAGCGCGGCCCCAAGCGCCGCTACCTCGAGCAGCGCCACGAGGCGCAGGCCAAGGCGGTCGAGTACCTCGCCGGCGCGAAGACAGCGGGCGAGCTCGCCGGGCGCACGATCGCGCTGCTGATGATGGCCGTCTACGCGCAGGAGAACGCGGTCGCTGCCTCCAACCGCGCGTTTCACACCGTCACCATCCAGACGGCGCTGCCGTGGGCCGAAGAGGTCGCCGAGCTCATCGACGACCTCGCGGCCGAGAAGCTGCCCACCGCGCTGATGGACCCGGTGCTCAGCATCCGGCGCGCCGCGCACGCCGAGCGCCACGCCGCGGCCGCCGCCAAGGCGCAGGCGCACGCGCGCGTCGAGGAGCTCCAGGCGCGCCTGGACGAGTTCGACGTCGGCGAGCTGGATGAGCTCGAGCGTGCCGGCCGCGAGGCGCACGGCATGTACTCGATCGCCAGCCACGCGCTGCGCGACAAAATCCGCGCCCGCCGCAGCACGCTCAGCGCCGCGGCGACGCACAGCACGGTCGACGCCGACGGCAACGACAACGCCGGCGGCGATCGCGGCACGCGCGACAGCGACGTCGACCGCGACGTCGACGACGAGCCGGCCGGCGCAGCTGCGACCACCGCGGGCGATGGCGTCGGCGAGCAGCCGACCCAGTAGCCGCGCTCGGGTGCGGGGCCTGACCGCTTCCACGATCGCACCCCGCTTGCGGGATGCGGCTTGAGCGGCCCAGGCCCCGCACCCAGCGGCGCCAGCGAGTCCTCAAGGAGCACAGATGGCCAAGCCGATCGCGATGACCGACGACGAACGCGCAGAGCGGCGCACGCACGAGCAGCAGCTCATCGAGCAGGCCGTCGCGCAGCTGCGCTCAAGCGCCGGCTAGCAGCGCTGGCTGACCGTGCGCGCCCAGGTCGGGCTCAGGCGCTACTCGGTCAGAAATCAGCTGCTGATCGCCTTCCAGGACGCCCGCGCGACGCACGTCGCGGGCTTCCGCGCATGGCTTGCGCTGGGCTACTGCGTGCGGCGCGGCGAGAGCTCGCACATCCGCGTGTGGGTACCGTGCCCGCCCTCCAAGAAGAAGCTGCAGGCATGGCGCAACGCCGGCGCCGTACCCGCCGACCGGCCGCGCACACACTTTCGCCTCCGAGTTGAGCCCGCGGGTGCTGTTTCTTTTGAGACCCAGGCCCGGAGGCCTCGTCTTGTTCGCGTTACTCACGAGCGCGCTGACATCGGTGCTCCTCGGTCTCGGACTGTGGAAGCTCGGCAGCTTGACGCAACATGTCGAAAGCGCCGCCACGCTGCTGCTCTTCGTTCCGGGTGTGCTGACCCTGTTTGTCATCCGTCCCGGCGAGCACCAGTTCGCGACAACCGCATACAGCGGCGTGCGCGTCCTGCTCCTCGGTGGTCGCCGTCTGCACGCTGTGCGGCGGCTGGCTAGTCACAATCGACCTTGATCCCGTGCTGAGGATGGTCGTGTGGCAGTGCCTACTCGCTTACACATCGCTAACCACGTTGATCCTGCTAATCGGCAGAGCTTCGATGTATTTCGCGGTCCGAGGGCCGGCGACGGCTAACGAGATACGGCCGCCGCCGCGACCGCCACGCTTCCCGTGTCAGATGCGTGGAGTAGGCGCCGCTGCTGTGCTCGCGGCGCTCTTGGCCCTCGCGCTTCTTCCATTGATCATCGCTGGTCGCGATCGCCTCAGCATCGGGGGTCGGCTCAGCGCGGCGATTGAGCAAGCCGCGGCGGGCAACCGCCGCCTATCGCTGAGGTCCTTCGCAGAGATCCCTTGGACGCGCCTCTACGTGTTCGAGCCCGGGACCGTCCGCGCACGGATCGCCGATATGATCGGCGAGAACTCCGTTGCGACAGCCGCCGATCGGCATGTCATGGTTCCGTACCCGAGCGTCCAGACCGCAACGACGCTGCTGGTGTTCGTCGCTGGCAAGGACATCGTTCGCACGATCGTCCTGCGTGACTCCAGCGCCGACCTGACGGGAGCTAGTTACCCGCGGCAGTGCTACCTGCGACCGACCGACGTGCTCAAGGTGCTTACCACGTCACCACCGAGGCTCATGATCAGGACACGGTCCCGATGTCGGCGGTCTCCCCTCCCGACGACAGGCGCAGTCGGCTGAGGTGCTTCTCCGACGAAGCCGGAAGTAGGTTGAGCTGCTCCAGCGCCCGCAAACGCGCCGAGCGCGAAAGCGTCCTTGTCGATCTTCGCGAGATCCCCCGACCGGTCGTCGCTGGCGTCCACGAGATATTGTGTTTTCCGATCAGGGTGTCGCACGTCGAGCAGCCTACGCGATTGCGAGAAGGCGTGCTGTGATTCTAATCACAAGGGCGCCGCGAGGCCCGCTCTGTGATCGGAACGAGGCGCCGTCTCGTGCGGCCGGATCCGAGGGTGGAGTTGCCTGAGCGCGCCGGCAGGCCCCCATTCGTTGGCCTCCCCCATGCGCCGCCTGGCTTCCTGCTGCCATCACTCCGCGCCAGACCCGCACGACGATCCGGGCTTCGCCGATCGGATCGATTGTATCCTCCATCTCACAAGCTACTCGCACAGGGTCGCGGGCGATTGAGCCTCATCGCGAGGTCGCCCGAGCGAGGACGGTGCACCAGTCCGGGGAGGGGGCGCCCGAGCTCATCGGTGCTCGCAGTGTACGCGCCAGCGTGTACGAGCGGGTTGCGGTAGTTCCATCGCGCGGCAGCGTAGGCCTCGGTTCCCTGGCGAACTGCCTCCGCGACACCGGGAGCGTTGTCCTGATGAGCAACGCCGAACTGGCGAAGCCTGCTGCGCTCGAGAAGCCCGCCGGTCAACCATCGCGCTTCTTGCCACACCGAATCGCCGATCTCGCGCAGGATTGCGATGACTTGCTGGTCAAGCGACAGCGCGTTCCAGATCGCTCGACCGAGCGCCTCGATCATCGCGGGTGCGCGGGCGTCCGATTACCGTGCCCCCGCCGTCGCGAACGCGTCGTCGCGGTGCTGAGCGAATGGCATGCGCGGGCTGAACGTCGCTCGTCTACGCAGCCAGGGGGTGGGCGTCGCGCTCGAGCACGGCGATGCCGTCTTCCTTGCGACGGTCGGTGACGTCGACGTAGATCTGGGTGGCGCGCACGTCGACGTGGCCGGCGAGTTCGCGAATGACCTCCAGCGCGACGTCGCGTTCGGCGAGCATCGTGCAGAACGTGTGGCGCAGCGCGTGCGCGGTACAGCGGTCGTCGCGCACGCCGGCGCCGGCGGCGTGCTTGGCGACGATGTCGCCAACCGCGCTCGCCGAGATCGCCTCAGGACGCGCGGAGTGGCGCTGGCGCAGGCTGACGAACAGCGCGTCGCTCGCCGACGTCGGGCGCGAGGCGTACCACCGTGCGAGCGCGTCGTGCGCCTTGGCATGCAGCGGGACCGCGCGGGTGCGCCCGCGCTTGGACGCGCGCACAACGACCTCAAGACGGGTCTGCTCGGCGCGCCCGGGCGCGATCGCCGTGCGCCGGCGCGCGTCGGGTTGGCGGCCGCGCTCCTGGATGTCGGCGACGGTCAGGCGCGCGAGCTCGGCGCGCCGCAGGCCGCCGCGCGCGAGCAACTCGAGGATCGCGCGGTCGCGGACCCCGATCGTCGCGCGGCGGTCAGGCTGGCGCAGCAGTCGCTCGAGCTCGATGTCTGACAGCGCGCGTGGCTTGTCGTGCTGGATGTGCGTGCAGCGCACGTGCTGCACGAGCGCATCGGCGCCGAGCGTCGCGGCCAGGCGGCGCACGGCGCTGACGCGCTGCGCGATCGAGCTCGGAGCCAGGCCCTGCGCGGCGAGCTCGTCGCGCCACGCGGCAACCGCGGCGACGGTGATCGTCTCGCGCGACGCCTCGCCATACCGCGCGCGAAGGAACGCCGCGAAGGCGCGGTAGGCGGTCGCGTACGCGCGCCGCGTGTTCGGCGCCGCCGCGGTCGCGGCGATCGCGAGCGCCTGCGCGTCGAAGGCGTCGACGAGCTCTCCTCCCCCACGTCGGCTCGCGCGTCCGGGCGCGACGAGCGTGGTCATGGTGTGTGCTGCAGCTGTGCTGTGAGGTCGGCGGCGCGGATCGCGAGCTCGACGGGCAGGTGGTCGCCGACCGCGAGCGCCAGCAGGCGGGAGCGTTGGTCTTCGAGCTCGCGGCGGCGCTCGCGCGCCGACGTCGGCGTGCAGGCGTACCACGGCGCCGGCTCACCGACGAGCACGAGCGTCGGCCGCGTGGTGCTGGGAGTCCTCATGGCTGAAGATGATGCACGGCCTGTGTGATTCTCAGCGGTACGTGGCCGAGATCTGCAGCGCGGTTTGGCCGGCGCGCTACGGCGTCCAGTCTCGGAGTTGTGTGCCGGCCGCCGTCGCCAAGACGGCGGTGATCTTGTTGTTCGCCGCAATCAGAGGTCCGGCGAGGCTGGCGTGTGTCTTGAGCCGGGTGGGCGCAGCGAACGCTTGCCCGGGCTTGCGCACGCGGGCGAAGACTCCTCCGCGGTGCTCGTAGGCCACGATCGCGTTGCCGTGGTGATCGACGGCAAGCGAGCCGTCGACATTCTGC
>JAWVGK010000463.1:0-8643 GCA_033855155.1 Solirubrobacteraceae bacterium
GTGTTGGCGGCGAGCTCGCGCGTCGGCCCCGCGTCGTGGACGCGGTCGATCAGTCCCTCGCCGTAGAGGAAGCCGAGCGCGAGCTCCTCGTCGTCGCCGGGCGTGCGCATCGTCACCGTCAGCGCCGTGCCGTCGACGCGGATCTCCAGCGGCTCCTCGACGGCGACCTCGTCGCGCTCGCCGTCGCGCCGGACGATCGCGGTCATCCGGCCGGCGACGGTCTCGCTCATGCCTGCCGTCTACCCCGTCGGCGGCGATCGCGGGCGTGCGTCGGGGCTGCACGTACGCGCGGCGCCCGTCCACGGCGACGAGCGGCGCGCCTGCGACCTCGACGCGCACCACGGATCATGCGAGCCCCAGCTCGTCGGGGAAGTAGGCGAGCAGGCTGCGGATCGGCGCGGGCATCGCGGCGCCGTGCGCGCACGGCGAGCCGAGCTCGAGCCCATCGAGCAGCGCCTCGAGTGCGTCGCGGTCGACCGGCGCCTCGTCGCAGAGCAGCTCGTGCGCGCGCCGCAGCCCGATCCGGCACGCGACGCACGTGCCGCGGTTCGCGCCGGCACCTGAACGCAGCAGGTGGCGCGCGAGCGCGCGCATGTCGGTCGTCTCGTCGAACGCGACGATCGCGCCGTGGCCGAGCGTGCAGCCGACCGCCGCCAGCTCGTCGAAGTCCAGGCGCGTGTCCAGCCGCGACGCCGGCAGGATCGCGCCGCGCGGCCCGCCGATCTGCAGTGCCTTGATCTCATGGCCGTCGCGCAGCCCGCCGGCGAGCTCCTCGCACAGCTCGCGCAGCGTCACGCCGAAGGGCACCTCGTAGACGCCCGGGCGCGCGAAGCGCTCGTTGAAGCACACGAGCTTGGAGCCGGAGCTCGCGCCGGGGCTCACCTGCGCGTAGCGCTCGGCGCCGCGCAGGACGATCACCGGGATGTTGCACAGCGTCTCGACGTCGTCGACGACCGCCGGCATGCCGTACAGGCCGGGCCGGGCCGCGGACGGCGGCCGCCCCGTCTCGCACAGCACGTGGCGGCACGCGAGCGCCGCCGTTTCCTCGCCGAGGACATACGAGCCGCCGCCCTCGAGGATCGTCACATCAAAGGCGAAGTCCGATCCGAGCACCGACGGGCCGAGTAGCCCCGCGCGCCGCGCGACCACCGCCGCCCACTCCAGCGCCGGCTTGGAGTGCGGGTACTCCGCGCGCGTCAGGACGAAGCCGTGGTCCGCGCCGACGGCGTAGCCGGCCAGCGCCATGCCCTCCAGCAGCAGCTCCGGGTGCTGCTCTACGAGCAGCTTGTCGACGTACGAGCCCGGATCGCCCCCGTCCGCGTTGGCGACGATGAACGTGCGCTCGCCCTCGGCGCGGCGGGCGAGCTCCCAGCGCGCAGCGATCGCAGAGCCGGCGCCGCTGCGCCCGCGGACGTGCGCGAGTTCGACCTCCTCCAGCAGCTGCTCGGGCGTCAGCGTCGCGACCGCGCGCGACAGCGCGGCCCAGCCGTGGCCGGATGCCAGCAGCACGGGCTCGTCGAGCGCGCAGCGCGGCGGCGGCTCGCGCGCGCTGCGGGCGCCGTCGGCGATCACGCGCTCGACGGCGCCCGCTCCCGCGTCGACGACGTCGCCGTCGCGGATCGCCGGCGAGCTGTGACAGAGGCCCAGGCAGGCGGTCTCGGCGAGCGACACCGAGCCGTCGCGAGCGAGCCCGCCGAGCTCGCAGCCGAACGCCCGGCGCAGCGCGTCGACGTGCGCGCCCACGGTCGTGGCGAAGCACGCCGTGCCGGTGCAGACGCGGATGTGGCGCGCGCCGCGCGGCTGCAGCAGGTCGCTCGACACGCCATCCACCGCGGCCTGCGGCAGGCCCGAGCGCTCGGCGGCGAGGCGGCGGTCGTCGTCGGTGATCTCGCCGTGGTGCTCGACGGCGAGCCTGAGCGCGTCGAGCGCGGCGGGGACCCCGTGCTCGTGATGGCGGCGGATGATCTCGACGAGGTCGCGCGACATGCTCGGGGCGAGGGTCGGACGACCGATCGGTCGCGGCCGGTCGAGCCTCGCCCGGCGAGACTACGGCGTGCGGCTCTCCGCGTGGGGATCGCGCTTGCGGCGGCTCAGGGTTCGCAGGCGTCGGCGGTCAGGCACGCGGGGGCGTGCCCGTCAGCCAGGCGAAGACGAGCACCAGCGCGATCAGGCCGAGGTAGGAGTAGAGCGCGACGAGCAGCGGCGTCGTGGGCTGCCCGGACTGCAGGCCGAGCACGGCGCGCAGTCCGCGCGCGAGCAGGTCGATGATGGCGCCGATCCCCATCGCCCACCCTCTACGAACGCGTCGGGCCGCCGGTTCACGCGACGCGCACCGTCTGCGCGCCGACCTGCACGAGATCGCCGTGCCGCAGCTGGCGCCCGCGGCGGGTGTCGACCTCGCCGTTGACGCGGACCTCGCCCGCCTGCACGAGCTCGCGCGCGTCCCCGCCGGACTCGGCCAGGCCGGCGAGCTTCAGCAGCTGCCCGAGGCGGATCGTGTCGTCGCGGATCGCGACGTCCAGCGGCGCCGTCACGCGGCCGCCGGCTCGCACTCGGCCGCCGCGCGACGCAGCCGCGCGAGGCCCTCGACGATCTCCGCCGGCGGGTGCGTCGTGAACGACAGCCGCAGCGTGCGCGGGTCGGCCTCGAGCGCGTAGAACGGCGCGCCCGGAACGAACGCGACGTTGTGGCGCAGGGCGGCGCGCAGCAGCGCGGTGGCGTCCCAGCCGGCGGGCAGGCGCGCCCACACGAACATGCCGCCGGACGGTCGGTTGAACGTCGAGCCCGGCGGCAGCGCCCGCGCGAGGCCGCCGAGCAAGGCGTCGCGCCGGCGGCGGTACTCGGCGCAGATGTGCGCGACGTGCACGTCGAGGTCGCCGGCCTGCAGCGCCACGCGCGCGGCGTGCTGATCGACGGTCGAGGTGTGCAGGTCGGCCGCCTGCTTGGCGACGGTCAGCGGGCCGAGCAGCGCCTCGGGCGCGCGCAGGAAGCCGATCCGCAGGCCGGGGGCGAGCACCTTCGACAGCGAGGAGACGGAGACGGTGCGATCGCGCGCGCCGGGATGCGAGGCGATCGGCGCCAGCGCCTCGCCGTCGTAGCGCAGCTCGCCGTAGGGATCGTCCTCGACGACCCACAGTCCGTGCTCGGCGGCGATCTGCGCCAAGCGCCGGCGCCGCTGCTCGGGCAGCGTGCGGCCGGTCGGGTTCTGGAACGTCGGCACGACGTAGAGGAACTTCGGCCGGTGCTCGGCGATCAGCGCCGGCAGCGCCTCGGGATCGAGGCCGTCGTCGTCGCAGGGCGCGGGTACGAGCCGCGCGCCGGCGAAGCCGAAGCACTGCAGCGCGGCGAGGTAGGAGGGGTTCTCGACGAGCACCGCGTCGCCGGGGTCCAGCAGCACGCTCGAGGTGAGGCCGAGCGCCTGCTGCGAGCCGGTCGTGACGAGGATCTCGTCGGCGTGCGCGTCGAGGCCGCGGCCGGCGAGACGCGCCGCGAGCAGCGCACGCAGCTGCGGGTCGCCCTCGGTCGAGGAGTACTGCAGCGCGCGGTGGGCGACGGTCGGTCCGAGCGCGGTCGCGAATGCCTGCGCCACCGTCTCCGCCGGGAACAGCTCGGGCGCGGGCAGCCCGCCGGCGAACGAGATGACGTCCGCGCGCTGGGTCAGGCGCAGGATGTCGCGCACCGGCGAGGACTGCACGTCGGCGAGCCGCGACGACAGCGGGGGCAGCGGGTCGGGCATCGTCGCCATCATCGCGGTTCGTGCCGGCCCCGCGCGAGCGGCGATGGCCGGTGCGTCCAGTGGTGGCAGATACCGTCCGCGGTGCTGCTACCGTCTTCTGGCATGGGCGGCGCCGCCGCCCGCGAGGTTCTTGCTTCGAGTGCGCTAACGCGGTTCGGGTCAGTCGAATCTCCCGAACTGTTTGCCTGGTGTCTGTGCGATGCGTCGCGGCCCAGGGTTAGGAGCAACTCCCCATGTCCTCGAAGTCCTTCGCCGATCTCGGCGTGTCTCGCGTGGTGGTCGATGCGCTCAGGGCGCGCGACATCACGGATCCGTTCGCGATCCAGTCGCTCGTCATCCCGGACGTCATGGCGGGCCACGACGTGCTGGCCAAGTCGCCCACGGGCTCGGGCAAGACGCTCGCGTTCGCGGTGCCGATGGTCGAGCGCCTGCGGGCGACCGACCGCCGCCCCGGCGGCCTGATCCTCGCCCCGACGCGCGAGCTCGCGCTGCAGATCGTCGATGACCTGTCAGACCTGGCCCGCGCCCGCGCGCTGTCGGTCGCGTGCGTCTACGGCGGCGCCGGCATCGAGCGCCAGATGAAGCTCGCCCGCCGCGCGCACATCATCGTCGCGACCCCCGGCCGTCTGGAGGACATCCTCCAGCGCCGCGCGATCACGCTCGAGCACGTCAAGATCCTCGTCCTCGACGAGGCCGATCGCATGCTCGACATGGGCTTTCGCCCCGCCGTCGACCGCATCGTCGCGCGCACGCCGCGCACCCGCCAGACGCTGTTCTTCTCGGCGACGCTCGAGGGCGACGCCGGTTCGATCGCCAAGGCGTACACGACGCCCGACGCGCGCCGTCACGAGTACGTGCCGCCGGCCGACGAGAACGCCCCCGAGACCGAGCACCGCTTCCTGCGGGTGCGCCACGAGGCCAAGGTCGAGGAGCTCGTGCGCGAGCTGCGCGACGAGGCCCGCGGCCTGACGATCGTCTTCGTGCGTACGAAGCGCGGCGCCGACCGGCTCGTCAAGCGGTTGGGCGAGCACCACGTCAAGGCGCTGGCGATGCATGGCGACAAGACGCAGTCGCAGCGCGAGAAGGCCCTGGCGCGCTTCGAGCGCGGCGAGGTCGACACGCTCGTGGCGACCGACGTCGCGGCGCGCGGCATCGACGTGCGCGACGTGACGCACGTCATCAACTACGACATGCCCGAGGATCGCGACGGCTACGTGCACCGCACGGGTCGCACGGGCCGCGCGGGGCGCTCGGGCATCAGCGTGACGTTCGTCCTGGGCGACCAGGCGCGGGACATGTCGAAGATCGCGACCGACCTGGGGCTGCACAAGGAGTTCTCGCTGAGCGGCCTGCCGACGGCGACGAGCGGCGGCGGTGGCGGCGTTGGCGGCGGCGGCGGCGCGAAGCGGCGCCCGCGTCCGCAGCAGCGCCCGGGCCGGCGCGAGCGCGCGGCCGCGGGCTCGGGTTCGGGTTCGGGTGGCGGTTCGAGCTACAGCTCGGGTCCGCCGCGGCGCAGCCGCTAGTCGGACCTGCGCGCCGGCCCCTCGGGTCGGCGCCGGTAGGGCGTTGTCCGGCGGTTCGTCGAGACGAGGATTGGGGGCGCCAGGCGCCCCCTTTCCCGCGTCTCGGCAGCGGCGGCACCAGTTCGTCGCGCCCTCGCCGGAGTTTCTGCGCAGTGTTGTTGCAGTTGCGTGTAGCGCTGCAACACATGGTCGGAAAGCATCGCGGCATGACCAGCTTCGACCGCGAACCCATCCACGTCACCGCGCTCGGCGGGCCTCACGATCCGCGCGCGCCACGCCCGGGCGTCCCGGGCGTCGTCATCCACTACGTGCCCGAGTTGCACCCCGACGACCTGACGGTCGTCGACGGCATCCCGGTCACGAGCGTGTCGCGAACGCTCGTCGACCTGGGCGAGGAGATGGACAAGGACGAGCTGCGCGCGACGTTCGCGCGCGCGGCCCTGCTCGGCCTGCTCGAGACGCAGGCGCTCGAAGCGTCGTACGCGCGCGTCGAGTGGCGACCGTCGCTGCGGATGGTGCGCGAGGTGATGGACGAGTTCGCTGGATGAGGCGGCATGGCACGCGCGTGGCATGCTTGGGGCATGGCGCGATCACGCGTGAGCACGATGGTCGACGAGGATCTGCTGTCAGCCGCCCGCGCGCTACGTGCCGGCCTCGCGGACGCAGCGCTGCTCGACGAGGCGCTGGCCGCCCTGATCGCGCGCAATCGCGCCGCCGAGATCGACACGGCGTACTGCGCCTACGACGAGCATCCGCTCGACGAGCCAGACGAATGGGGCGACCTCGCGTCGTTTGGCAGAGCGGCCGCGTCGTCGTGATGCAACTGCCGGCGCGGGGAGAGGTCTGGTGGTGCGAGCTTCCCGACGTCGGTCGCCGGCCGGTCGTGGTGCTCACCCGCGACGCCGCGATCCCAGGCTCAAACGGGCGGTCGTCGCACCGTGCACGACGACGGTTCGAGAGCTGGCCAGCGAGGTTTGCTGGCGCCGGACGTCGATCCGATTCCCCGCCTCTCGGCCGTCAACCTCGACGCGATCGAGAACGTCGCGGTCGGCATGCTGACCGACCGTCTTGGCCGTCTCAGCGGCGAGCGCATGGACGAGGTCTGCGCCGCGCTCGAAGTGGCGGTCGACTGCCGTCGCTGAGCGGCGGCGAGCCGCGCCCCGAAGCGGGCGGCGCGGTCGCTGATGCGGATGAGAGGACTTGAACCTCCACGTCCCGAAGGACACAGGCACCTGAAGCCTGCGCGTCTACCATTCCGCCACATCCGCTGGCCGACAGAACCTTAGCGCCCAGCCGCGTCCCGGCGCGGGCGCCCCCGGCCAGGTTGTGCGCCGGCCCTTTGCTACCGTGATGCGTCGCTCGCGCCGCTATCGTCTAGGGGACTAGGACGCCGCCCTCTCACGGCGGAAACCGGGGTTCGAATCCCCGTAGCGGTACTGGTCGGGCCAGCCAAAGGGGTCCCCCGTGCTGGATCCCCAGTCAGACCTCGAAGCCAGCAGGCGGGGCAGAGCTGGGCTCGTCGTCAGCCGCAACGATGCGAACCGGCGACGCAAGCTTGGCAGCGATCGGCGGCAGATCGTCGGTGTCCGAGCTCAGCACGCTGGCCCCGGACGTACCGGCGACCCAAACGACATGGGCGTCGATGGCATCCGCCGATCCGGTCGCGCCAAGCAGCGCGCCGACGGCGTGGGCATGGGCTGGGGCGAAGGGCACGATCTCGCAGCCCCGTAGGAACCGCCGCAGTTGGGCTTGCCGATCGGAGCGGCTGACCTGGGCGATGACAGGAGCTGTGGTGATCGGCACGACGCCGAGCTCGAGCCGCACCCGGTGGTCAGCCCAGATTGCGCGGTCGTTGCGCTCGGCGGCGATCAGGGCCCCGGCGTCGTAGACGAACGTCACCGTGGCGCCGGTGGGTGGGAATCGGCGAGCGCGGCAGCCCCTCGGCTCCGAGCTGCGGCGAGTTCGGCATCGGTCAACGGGCCCTGCTCGGCCTCCCATTCGGCCACTGCCTGGAGCCCGTCGCGAACGAGCAGCGCGCGCCGCGCCGCGTTGGTCATCCACGCCGAGACGCTCGTGCCCGCGGCATCGGCCGCGGCGAGCACACGCGCATGAACCTCCGGTCGACGGTGATGGCGAGCTTTGGCGACGGGTTCCCGCGCGGCATCCGAACACCGTACTGCGGTGGTAAGGAGGCTTGATGGATGCCTGCGAGGGCGGTCGGCGAAGACGAGCTCGGCGAGGTCGCCGCGAGCTCCCGGACGAGCACCTCAGCGCCCTCGCGACATCCGCCGGCAACCCCGCGATCTACGCCAACTCGGTCTCCGGCACGACGTAGTAGCGCTTGCCCACGGGCTTCGGGATCGCCGTCACGTTGCGCTTCGTCGCGACGACGGGCAACGTGCGGTCGATGTCGCCGCCGTGCGCCTCGACCCATGCGCCGACGGCGTCGCTGTCGCCGCCGGCCTCCCGGACGTGCTCGTCCATGATCACCACCGTGCCTTTCGGCGACCAGATGAACGGGGCGGGCGTCAGGGTTGCGAGCAGCTGGCGAATCGGATCGTCGGTCATGCGGCGCGAGGATAGCGGCCGCTTGGCGCCGGGGCAGGCCGGCGCGCCCTCGCGCCAGAGGGACGCATCTGCGACGCTAGACGGGTAGCGGCCGCCGCCGGATGCCAGCGCTTCCCGCATCCAACGATCGGCTTTTGGTCCCAGCGGGAGCGAGCGAGGCAGGGCAGCGATGGGCGCCGACGAGGCATCAGGACCGGTCAAGGCCGCACACAAGGCGAAGATCCTCGAGGTGCAGCAGCGCAACGAAGCCGCGCACAAGGCCGCCAAGGAGAAGCGCAAGGCCGCCGACCTCAAGGCCGAGATCCGCCGCCGGGCGGAGGAGCGCAAGTAGCGCCGCCGCGGCGGCCGTAGCAGGCAGCCGCGCCGACGGCCGGGCGGGACACCCGGCGCGTCAGAACTGCGTCAGCGAGAGCGTGTTGCCGTCGGCGTCCTTGAACCACGCCACGAGCGCGCCGCCGGGCGAGCTCCAGATGCCGAGCTCGTCCTGCTCGACGCCGTCGAGGCGCTCGAAGTCCACGCCGCGCGAGGTCAGCTCGGTGATCGTCTTGGCGAGGTCGCCGACCGTCCAGCCGAGCACCGTGTAGGGCGCGACCACGGGCTTCTCGACGAGCACCACGCGCAGCGTCGTGCCGCCGGCGTCGAACGTGCAGGCGATCGGGCTCTGGCCCGTCATCGGCAGGCCCAGCGCGCGCCCGTAGAACGCGCGCGCTGCGGCGAGGTCGGCCGTCGCCACGAACGCCATGACCTCCGCGCCGGCCAGGCCGCCGGTCGACGCGATCGGCGCCCTCGGCGCAGCGGGCGCCCCGGCCGGCGCCC
>JAWVGK010000464.1:0-5005 GCA_033855155.1 Solirubrobacteraceae bacterium
GGGCGGCCGGTGTGCTTGGCGTAGATCTCGTCCATGCGCTTGCGCGTCTTGAGGATCTCGCGCGCCTGGATCTCGATGTCCGTCGACTGCCCCTCGAAGCCGGCCGACGGCTGGTGGATGAGGATCCGGCTGTTGGGCAGCGAGAAGCGCTTGCCCTTGACGCCCGCCGTCAGCAGCAGCGAGCCCATCGACATCGCGATGCCCATGCACATCGTCGAGACGTCCGGCTTGATGAAGTTCATCGTGTCGTAGATCGCCAGGCCGGCGGTGATCGATCCGCCGGGCGAGTTGATGTACAGCGAGATGTCCTTGTCGGGGTCGGAGGACTCGAGATGCAGCAGCTGGGCCACGATGAGGTTCGCGACGTGGTCGTCAACCGCGGTACCGAGGAAGATGATGCGCTCGTTGAGCAGGCGCGAGTAGATGTCGTACTCGCGCTCGCCGCGCCCGGTGCGCTGGATGACTGTGGGAACTAGGGGCATCCCGCCATCCTTCCAGATCGCCCGGCTCGACCTTCGGCGCAGGCGCGCGGCGTCGGGGTAGCCTGGAACGGGTGCCCTGTGCCCTCAGCGTCCGCGGACTGACCAAGCGCTACGAGGCCGACCGCCGCCCGCTCCTGTGCCGGCTCCGCGACGAGCCCGGCGACGGCGGCTTCCTCGCGCTCGAGGACTTCGACCTCGACGTGCCCGCGGGCCGCTTCTTCGGCTTGCTCGGGCCCAACGGCGCCGGCAAGACGACGCTCATCAGCGCCGTCTGCAACATCATCCGCGTCACCGCCGGCGAGATCGACGTCTTCGGCGAGCCGCACGACACGCTCGCGGCGCGGCGGATGGTCGGGCTCGCCGAGCAGGACGTCAACCTCGACCGCTTCCTCGACGTCGAGGAAACCCTGCTCTACCACGGCGGCTACTTCGGCATGAGCCGCGCCGACGCCCGCGCCCGGGCACGCGACATGATGGACGTCTTCGACCTGCGCGCGAAGGCCGGCGTGCGCGCGCCCCGGCTGTCGGGCGGCATGCGCCGGCGGCTGCTGCTCGCGCGCGCGCTGATGCACGAGCCGCGCCTCGTGATTCTCGACGAGCCGACCGCCGGCGTGGACTTCGAGCTGCGCATCGAGCTGTGGGCGTACATCCGGCGCTTGCACGATCTCGGGACCACCGTGCTGCTCACGACGCACTACCTCGAGGAGGCCGACGAGCTGTGCGAGGAGATCGCGCTGATCCGCTCCGGACGCGTGATCGCACGCGACTCGGCAGCCGGTCTGCGCTGCGCGTACGGCGCCGAGTCGCTCGCCGACGTCTACGTCAAGGCCATGGCCGAGGTCGCAGGAGTTGACCGGACGCGTTGAAAACGTTATGACTGGGTACGAAACGCGCAGGGTGCGCCCGGAGGGGAAGGGTGAGGGGTGCGCGGGAGCCAATCGAGGAAGGACAGCATGACCTCAAAGGGAGCGGGGCTGCTCGCGATCGTGATCGCAGCAGCGGTGTTGTGGGCCATACCGACGGCGTCTTCGGGCAAGACCGTCAATCTCAAGCAGGCGGGTGACGCGCTGCTGCAGGTGACCAACAGACTGGGCGATGCGGTGGACCAGACCGTCGCCAAGACGCAGGAGGAGCTACGCCTGGCGCGCGAGCGCGCGAAGGCCGCGGCCGCGCGAGCGCTCGCGAAGAAGACTCAGGGCACGGCAGCAGCAGCACAGCAGCGCGCGACGGCGACGGATCCGGCGACGCAGCCCCCCGTGCACGGGGCGAACCCGCACGGGCAGGGTGGCGTCGCAGTGGTCGACGTCGATCCCAGCAACGAGCGTCCGCTCTCGAGCGACCCGAGCGGCAAGGACAGCGGCGAGGACGCGATCGTCGGTCGCGCACGCGGTGAGCAGAACGCCGACGGCTCGTATCACGGGCACATCACGATCCTGTCGCTGCTCGGCTCCGAGCTCGCATCCGTCGACAGCGCGCCGGGCGAGTCCAAGAAGGGTCCGCTGGACGCCGTCCAGACGGGCATCCTCGACCCGCTTTGCAAGAGCACGAGCGGCCAGGTCTGCCTTGCCGTGCTGGTGGCGAACTCGACGACGACGGCCTCCGGCTCGACGAACGACTTCGCGGTCGCACGGGCCTCGGTCCTCGGCCTCGGCGTCGGCGCGGCCCAGAGCAACGGCACGATCGGCACGGCGGGCTCCTGCCAGACGGCAGTGGGCGTGTCCAAGGTGGCGAACGTCACGGCGCCCGGCGTCGGAGGGATCCCCAACGGCGGAGCGGTCGCGTCGGTCTCCAACTCGAGCAGCACGTCGAAGTCCTGCACGGGTCAGGCCCCGCAGGTCACGAACACCTCCACGGTGATCGGTCTCGGCGGCACCCAGGTGCCGCTGCCGGCAGCCGGTTGCGCGGACGGCACGCCCGACACGGTCGCCGGCATCCCGGCGATCCTGCCGATCGTGTGCAACGCCGACGACATCGTCGGTGCCACGGCCGTGCGCGAGGCGCTCGACGTCTTCGTGCTGCAGGTCGGCGGAACGTCGCTGGCCAAGGCGACGACGGCTGCCTCCGAGTCGCTGACGGTCGCGCCTCCCGCCACCACGCCGCCGCCCGAGACGACGCCGAAGCAGTGCTCGGACGGCAAGGACAACGACGGCGACAACCTGATCGACGCGGACGATCCGGGCTGTCACGTCGGCGGCACGCTGAAGGGCGCCTACGTCCCCAGCGACGACGACGAGAGCGACGACAAGACCGGTGGCTCGAGTGACACCGAGTGCGCCGACAAGCGCGACAACGACGGCGACGGCAAGGTCGACGCCAGCGATCCGGGCTGTCACGAGGGCAACGACATCGACAACCCGTACAACCCGGACGACGACAGCGAGGGCAGTGACAACGGCGGCAACGGACCCGGCGACAACGGCGGCAACGCCCCGACCGGCAACGGGCAGAACGCCGGCGGCGGCACGCTGCCCTTCACGGGCACCGACGTGGTCGGCCTCGGGCTGGCCGGTCTGCTGATGCTGGCGGGCGGCCTGCTGCTGCGCCGGCGGGAGGACACGCACCCCGCGCTGTAACACATGCGGGACGCATACCTCGACGCGCTGACAGGGCGCCGCCTCGGCGGCGCCCTGTTCGTGCTCTGCGGCCTGATCCTCGCGGCGTACGTGCTGTGGCCCAGTGGCGACGGCGATCGCAAGCCGCCGAGGATCCAGCCGGTGCGGATCGTGTCGGTCCCGCAGCTCGGGCTCGCCTTCGCGCATCCGCGCACGTGGAAGCGCACGATCGCCGGTCGCGTGATCCGCCTGCGCAGCCCCGATGGCGCGGCGGTGCTGACCTTCGCCTCGCCCACGGCGGGCAGTCACAGCAAGGAGGTCAAGGCTCAACTGAAGAGCCTGCTGCGCAAGCGCTTCGGCGACGCGAAGATCGTGCACGACGGTCTGGCGAAGCTCGGCCGCCGCAAGGTCCTGAGCTTCGAGATCACCGGCGTCACCGCCGGCAGCGGCGAGACGCGCGCGCTCGTGCTCGTCGGCAGCTCGGCGTACCGCACGTACGCGGTGACGCTGCTGACGCCGGCGGTCCCCTCGGCCAAGCGTCTCGTCGAGGCACAGGAGATCCTCGCCACGGTGCGGCTCTCCAAGCCGGTCGCAGCGCCGAGGCCATGAACCGGGTCATCCAGCGCCACCGCGGGCTGATCGCGCTGTCGGGCCGCGAGAGCGCGCGCGTGCTGAAGATCTGGACGCAGACGATCGCCGCGCCGATCCTGTCCTCGATGCTGTTCATCCTCGTCTTCGGGCTCTCGCTCGGAGGGCGCATCCGCCAGGTCGGCGGCGTCGACTACGAGGTCTTCATCGTCCCGGGGCTGATCACGATGGCGATGGCGCAGGCGGCGTACTCCAACAACTCGTCGTCGGTCTTCCAGTCGCGCAGCGACCGCTACCTGCACGACGTGCTGTCCGCGCCGATGCGCGCCTGGGAGGTCAACCTCGGCCTGTCGCTCGGCGGCGTCGTGCGCGCGCTGGCGATCGGCGCCGGCCTGCTGGCGGTCGCCGCGCCGGTGACGGGCGTGCCGGTGCGCGAGCCGCTCGTGCTCGCGGTCGCGCTGGCGCTCGTGCTGGCGCTGTTCGCGTCGCTCGGCGTGCTCGTCGGCGTCTACGCCGAGACGTGGGACCAGGCGGGCTTCGTCAACAGCATCGTGATCCTGCCGCTGAGCTTCCTCGGCGGCGTCTTCTACTCTGTCGACCTGCTGCCGTCGCCGTGGCAGGAGATCAGCCACCTCAACCCGATCTTCTTTCTGATCAATGCCGTGCGCTATGGCTTCCTCGGCACGAGCGACGTGCCGATCGCCGTCGCGCTCGCGGTGACCGCCGCGCTCGCCGCGGGTGTCGTCGCCTGGAGCGCGGCGATGTTCCACTCGGGCAAGCGGTTGAAGGCATAGCGCTCGTGGCGTGCGCGACGTAGGGTGACTTCGTGTTCGAGCTGAACCTGCCGAACGTGCTGACGATGCTGCGCATCCTGCTCGTGCCGGTGCTCGTCGTCGCGCTGCTCAACGAGACCGCCAACGGCGACCTCCTGGCGGCGGTCGTCTTCGCGCTGGCGTCGCTCACCGACGCGATGGACGGCTACCTCGCGCGCACGCGCAACGCGATCACGACGTTCGGCAAGCTCATGGACCCGATCGCCGACAAGCTGCTGATCATCGCGGCGCTCGTCGCGCTGGTGTCGCTGAACCGGCTGCCGGCGTGGGTCGCGATGGTCATCATCGCGCGCGAGGTGACGGTCACGATGACGCGCATGCAGGCGACCCAGCAGGGCGTGGTGATCGAGGCCAACTGGTGGGGCAAGGCGAAGACGATCGTGCAGGTCACGGCGATCTTCTTCCTGATCGTCGCCGGCCATCCGTCGCCGGCATGGGTCGACGGGCTGGTCTACGCCGCCGTCGCGATCACGATCGTCAGCGGCGTGGACTACTTCTTCGGCCTGCGACGCGTGCTGCGCGAGGCCGAGGAGCGTCGCGAGGCGGCGGC
>JAWVGK010000465.1:0-11410 GCA_033855155.1 Solirubrobacteraceae bacterium
CCGGAGGTCCCATGGATTTCCAGATCCTCGGCCCGATCGACGTCCGCAACGCCTCCGGCGCCGTGGCGCTGGGGGGCAACAAGCCCCGCGCGGTGCTCGCCGTCCTGCTGCTGCACGCCAACGAGGCCGTCAGCGCCGAGCGGCTGGCGCTCGCGCTGTGGGGCGAGGACGCGCCCGGCGGCGCGGTCAAGACCGTGCAGGTCCACGTCTCGCGGCTGCGAAAGGCGCTCGGCGACGCCGACGTCATCACCACGTCGCCGGCCGGCTACTGCCTGCGCGTGCGCCCCGGCGAGCTCGACGCCGAGCGCTTCGAGCGCCTCGTCGAGGACGGCCGCCGCGCGCTCGCGGACTCCCAGCCCGAGGCCGCGTCGTCGCTGCTGCGCGAGGCGCTGGAGCTGTGGCGCGGGCCGGCGCTCGCCGAGCTCGCACTCGAGCCGTTCGCCGGCGCGGAGATCGCGCGCCTCGAGGAGCAGCGCCTGGCCGCGCTCGAGCTGCGCCTCGAGGCCGAGCTCGCCGCCGGACACCACGCCGAGGTCGTCGGCGAACTGCAGCGGCTCGTCAGCGAGCACCCGATCCGCGAGCGCCTCGCCGGCCAGCTGATGCTCGCGCTGTATCGCTGCGGTCGCCAGACCGAGGCGCTCGAGGCCTACGGCGCGGCGCGGCGCGTGCTCGTCGAGCAGATGGGCGTCGAGCCGGGGCCGCAGCTGCGCGACCTGCATCAGGCGATCCTGCGCCAGGACGTCGCGCTCGAGGCGCAGCGCGCCGAGGCCCCGCTGCCGCCACAGCTCGACGCGTCGTCGCAGCGGCCGCTGGCCGGCCGCGACGCCGAGCTGGCGTGGCTGCTCGGGCGCTGGAGCCGGGCCGCCGACGGCGACGGCTCGATCGTCACCGTCTGCGGGCCGCGCGGCTCCGGCAAGCAGCGCCTGCTGGCGGAGTTCGCCAGCACGATCCGCCGGCCCGGCGTGTCGATCCTCTACGCCTCCGGCACGGGCTCCGCCGACGCGATCCTCGCCGGCGGGCGCGGCGCGGTCCAGGCCACGCGACCGACGCTGCTCGTCGTCGACGCCGCCGACCAGGCGGGCCGCGGCGCGCTCGCCGAGCTCGCGCGCGTCGGGCCGCAGCTCGCGAAGGCGTCGGTGCTGGTCGTCGCCTGCGCGCAGGACGCGCTCGCGCTCGCGCACCTGCGCGCCGACGACGCGCTCGAGCTCGGCGGCCTCGACGCCGACGCCGTGCGCGCGATCGCCGCGCAGTACGCGCCGGGGGCGGCCGTCGCCGACGTGCCTGCCGACTGGCTGCTGCAGGCCAGCGGGGGCCTGCCGAGCCGCGTCCACGAGGTCGCGAGCCAGTGGGCGCGGCGCGAGGCCGCGCGCCACGTCGACGCCGTCGCCGGCCGCGCCGAGGCCGGCCGCGCCGAGCTGCGCTCGATCGAGGCCGAGCTCACCGGCGGCGTCATCGCGCTGCAGGAGACGCGCGAGCGCGAGCCGCCGCGCGGCGACGACGGCCCGCCGGTCGTGTGCCCGTTCAAGGGCCTGGCGTCCTACGATGTCGCCGACGCGCGCTACTTCTTCGGCCGCGAGCGCCTCGTCGCCGAGCTCGTCGCGCGGCTCGTCGGCACGCCGCTGCTCGGCGTCGTCGGCCCGTCGGGCAGCGGCAAGTCCTCCTTGCTGCGCGCGGGTCTGCTGCCGGCGCTGTCGGACGGGATGCTGCCCGGCAGCGAGCACTGGCCGCAGGTGCTGTTGCGACCGGGCGCGCACCCGCTCCAGGAGCTCGGCGCGGGCCTCGCGAAGGTGCAGGACGGCGCACGCGTCGTGCTGGCGGTCGACCAGTTCGAGGAGACGTTCACCGTTTGTGAGGACGAGCACGAGCGCGGCGAGTTCGTCACCGAGCTGATCAAGGCCGCGCAGGATCCCGACCGGCGCTGGGTCGTCATCGTCGCGCTGCGCGCCGACTACTACGGCCGTTGCGCCGCCTACCCCGAGCTCGCGTCGATGCTCGCCGCGAGCAACGTGCTCGTGCGGCCGATGGCGCCCGACGAGCTGCGGCGCGCGATCGAGCGTCCGGCGCAGCGCGTCGGCCTGCGGATCGAGCCCGAGCTCGTCGACGCGCTCGTCGCCGACGTCGAGCGCGAGCCGGGCGGGCTGCCGCTGATGTCGACCGCGCTGCTGGAGCTGTGGCAGCGCCGCGACGGCCGCCGCCTGCGCCACAGCGCCTACGCGCAGACCGGCGGCGTGCAGGGTGCGGTCGCGCGGCTCGCCGAGAGCGCGTTCGCGCAGCTCGGCGAGGGCCAGCAGACGCTCGCGCGCGGCGTGCTCATGCGGCTCGTCGGCTCCGGCGACGGCGACGCCGTCGAGCGCCGCCGCGTGGCGCTCGACGAGCTCGAGATCGAGCGCGACGAGGACGTCGCGCGCGTCGTCGCGCTGCTCACCGACAGCCGGCTGCTGACCGTCAGCGCCGGCGCCGTCGAGCTCGCCCACGAGGCGCTGCTGCGCGAGTGGCCGCGCCTGCGCGGCTGGATCGACGAGGACCGCGAGGGCCTGCGCATCCAGCGCGGGCTGAGCGCGGCCGCAGCGGAGTGGGACCGCCTCGGCCGGGACGAGGGCGCGCTGTACCGCGGCACACGTCTCGGCGAGGCCGTCGAGTGGCGCGCGTCGCGCCAGCCGGTGCTCAACGAGCTCGAGCGCGCGTTCCTCGCCGCGGGCGAGGCGGGACAGGAGCGCGAGCGCGCGACGCGGCGGCGACGCGCGGCGCTCGCGGGCGCGGCTGCGCTGACCGCCCTACTGGCGGCGACGGCCGTCGTCGTCGCGGTGGTCTTCACCAAGCGCGAGCACGACATCGCCGGGTCGCGCGAGCTGGCGTCCCGTTCGGGGGTGGTTCTGCCGAGCGATCCCGCGCTCGCGCTCGCGATCGGACTGGAGGCCGTCAAGCGTCACCACACGCCGGAGGCCCAGAGCGCGGTCCGCCAGGCGACGCTGCAGGATCGCGAGACGGCGGTCGTTCGTGCGAGCTCGTCTGGGCTCAATCACGGGTCGCTCAACTCGGACGCGTCGATGCTCGCGGTCGGTGGCGAGGACGGGTTGGTGCACGTCCTGAGCCTCGCCCCCGCGCGGACGTCGTCGACGATCAAGGGGCCCAATCCGGTGATCGACGTGAGCTTCGACCCCGACGCGAAGCACGTCGCGAGCGTCGATTTCGGCGGCGAGGTCGCGATCGGCGAGCTCGCGACCAAGCGGCGGCGCGTCGTGCAGCGGCTCGGCGCCGAGACCTACGCCACGAGCGTCGAGTACGACCGCCGGGGACGGCGGCTGCTGATCGCCGTGAGCGACGGCACGATCCGTCTCGTCGGCGTCCGCGATCCCGGATCGAGGATCCTGGCCACGGTTGCCGGGGTCGGCGTGGCTCGCTTCGACCCCCGTGGCGCGCGGGTGCTGATCGCGGGCGACGACGGATCGGCGCGGCTGCTGACGCTCGACGGCAGCGAGACCGGAGCGTTGCGGCACGGCGCGCCGATCCACGACGCCGCATGGAGCCCGAACGGCCGGTTGATCGCGACGGCCGGCGGCGACGGCAGCGTGCGGATCTGGAACGCGCGCACGCTCGCGCTGGTTCGGGAGATCCCGCTGGGCCGCCAGCCGCTCTACGCGGTGCAGTTCAGCCCGGACGGCGGGCGCGTCGTGACCGCCGCCGGGGACGGCGTGCTGCGGGTGTCCGACGTGCGCGGCGGCCCCGTGGTCGCGGTGCTCGAGGGCCACCGTGACGGCAGCTTCGCCGCGGGGTTCGCCGGATCGTCCGATCGGCTGTACAGCACCGGCGCCGACGGGACCGTGCGCACGTGGGCGCTACCCGAGACGGCGACGCTGCCGACCGCCGGCGGCGACCTGCCGTTCGAGCCGAGCTTCAGCCCCGCCCGCGAGCTCGTCGTCAGCGGCTACCAGACCTCCGGCGCGGTCCGGCTGTGGAATCCGAAGACCGGCACCGTCGCGCGACTTCCAGGGCACGAGGACTTCTCGGCCGCCGTCTTCTCGGCGCACGGCGACAAGATCCTCAGTTGGTCTCGCGACGGGACGGTGCGCCTTCGAGACCTCAGACGAGGTTCGTCGTCGTGGGTTCGTGCGCCGGCGGACGCGGGCGCTGCTGCGCTGCCCAGCGTCACCGCCGCGGCGATCGATCCCGCCGGCCGGCGGATCGCGATCGCCCCGGAGGGCGCGCGCGCCGAGATCCAGGCGCTGGGCGCCACGCAGCGCGTCACGCTGCCGGCTCACGGGCAGGTTCACTGGCTGCAGTTCAGCCCCGACGGCAAGCACCTGCTCACGGCATCGGCCGACGGCGCGGTCCGTACCTGGAACGCGCGCACCGGCGCTCGCGAACGGGTGCTGAAGGCCGGCGACACCGTGATCCTCGACGCGCGCTACAGCCCGAGCGGCGACCGCATCGCGGCCGCCGGCGCCGACGGCCTGATCCGCCTCTGGCGGCTCGACGGCGGCGGCGATCCGCTGGTGCTCTACGGTCACGACGGACCGGTCGACGTGCTCGACTTCGATCGCGCCGGAGACCGGATCGTCAGCGGCGGCAAGGACGGAGCCGTGTTGCTCTGGGACGCCGGCGTCGGCGGCCGGCCGCTCGTCAAGCTCCGCCAGCACCAGGGCAGCGTCACCGGCGTCGGTTTCAGCCGCGGAGGCCGAGACGTCGTGAGCGGAGCCGACGACGGGATCGTGGCGTCGACGTGCGAGGTGTGCGGAGCGTTCTCCGACGTCCTGGCGCTCGCGCGAACCCGGCCGGACGTGGTGCTGACCGCCGCCGAGCGCAGGCGACTCGCGCTCGGCGACGGATGATCAGCGGCCCGACGGGCGCTGCGGGCAGGGCATCAGTGATAGGGAGGACGCGTCGGAATCCCGCCGCCGGCCGGATCCACGCCGTTGACCTCGTCGGCGATGACGGACGCCTCGTCGACCCGGCAGCGCGTCACCCGCGCCTCGCGGTGCACCCAGACCACGCTGCGCGGGTCGAAGCCGTTGGGGGGAACCGCGATCTGCGCCCTGATGTCCTTGGAGTTGAGCTCGAGCCATGACCAGAACGTGTCGTCGGTGTACAGGCGGCGGACCCCGCCCGTTCCCTCGCACTCCGTCTCCTGGGAGAGAAAGCCCTTGAACGCGACGCAGCCCTCGGGCGGCCCGCAGGGCGTGCCGAGCATGCCCGCGAGCGGATCGGCGACGATCGCGCTACCGAGCCGCAGCGCTCCCGAGAAGGTCGGATTGACCGTGCTGTTGGCTTCGACCGCGTCGGCGGCCGGTTCGTCTGGATAGTTCTCACTCATGGTTGCTCCTCGTGTGTCGCATGACAGTGGGATTGGGTCGTCGGTCAGGCATCGAGCGTCACCCCGGCACCCTCAGCGGGGGCGCGGCACGCTCCGCGGCGTCACCGCGCTGCCGAACAGGCCCCCGGCGGCCAGCCGTGCCTGCTCGCGTGCGATTGCCGGTGGCACCGCCACCGCGATCTCGTCGATCCGGCTGCGGACGAACGGCTGCAGCGAGAGCGCGGTGGTCCGATCGGTCGGCAGCCGCGGCATCAGTGCGAGCACGAGCTGCGGGAGCGCCGCCACGTCTCCGGTGCTGACGGCGGCGCGTCGCAGCGCCTCGAGCCCGGGGGCGCCGCGCAGGATCGCCACGGCCTCCTGCGGCTGCGGGGGACGTACCAGCACGGAGCCGTCGAGCTGGATGGTCTTGAACTCGCGCGCGGCGTTGGTCGCGGTCACGATCCGCGCCACGGAGGCGACGGGGTGGTTGGGATAGCGCTCGATGATCGTCCGCAGCGCCTCGTTGCCCTGCCCCAGCTCGGGAGCGTCCGATCCGACGAGCGACATCAGCACGCCCTGCTGCTCGCCGAACGCCAGTGCGGCGACGGCGCTGTCGGCGCGCGTCGCCGGCGCGCGGACGTCGATCCGCACGAGGTTGGACACCACCCGCGAACCGTCGGGTATCGAACAGCGCGCGCGGATCTCGTAGCGGCCGGGGCGATCGAACGCGAAGCCGTTGCGGCCGTAGTGGATGAAGGCGCTGCCGCGGACCGGCGGGTCGCCGGCGCGCAGGCGGACCATGTCGTCGACGCGGCAATGGCGCAGCAAGGGCTCGAAGGCCAGATCGGTGCCGTCCGGCGCGCGGATCGTCAGATCGACGTTGCGCGCGCGCGGACCCAGCACGCCGGGAACGAGGTGACCCTCGCGCCGCGTCGCGGACAGCTCGAGGTCGACGGTCACCGGTACGCCGTAGGGCAACGCCGGCGGAGCTGAGAGCTTCAGCCGCAGCCCCGGATCGTCGCGACTCACAAGCGCCTCGTCGACGTCGAGCTCGAAGGCCGCGCCGGCGGTGAACGGGTTGCCGCCCATGATCGCGTCGTCACGGAACGCATGACGCAGATGCACGCACTCCGGGTCGTCGAACTGGAAGTGAAACCGCGCCCAGAACGCCGCCTCGCCGTCGGGGAACAGGTGGGGGTAGGCCATCCACGTCGCCGAACGCGGACGACTCGGCAGCGGCGGGTTCGCCAGCGACTTCTCGAACGAGTGCAGCAGGTTGAAGCCGTGCGCGAGCTCGTGGACGGCCGTCAGGAGCTGCAGGCGCTGCCGCTGCGGGCTCGTGCCGGCGAAGCCCTCGTAGAACAGCGCGCACCCCTGGCGCTGGCGTCCGCGCTGGTCGAACATCAGCCCGAGCAGCGTGCCGCGACCGATCGCATCGGACTCGTGGCGCCTCGCGTGCAGCATCCAGATCGCCCATCGCGGGACGTCGCCGAACGCCGTGAAGCGCTGCACCATCGCCGCGTGCAGTTCCGCGTCGCTCCACGAGGTGGTCCGCGAGCTCGGGATCACGCCCGGCTCGCGCGTGCGGTGCAGCTCGATGCCCGCGTCGGCGAACGCCGACACGTGGCTGAGCCTGCGCGCCGGCGCGGGGGACGCCAGCGCCCCGGTGTCGTAGGACTCGAAGCGCCTGACGCCCTGTTCGGTGTCCTCTTCGAGCAGCACGGTGCGAAAGCTCGCCGCCTCGTAGGTGCAGCGAAAGCGCCTGCGAGGCCTGCCGTCGCGCGTGGAGCGGATCACGGTGGCGCTCGCCGGCTGCGCTCCGGGGAGCCCGCAGGCAATCGTGATCTTGAAGATGGGCGCGTCCGTGGCCAGCGTCGAGCGACTCGTGCCGGTGATCGTCACGAGCGACGCGGTCCGCGTCACCCGCGGTGCGTCGATGCACATCGACCCGAGGTACGCGGTGTCCTGACCCTCGGCCCGGGAGTAATCCGCGCTCACGCGGTTGGTCGGACGCTCGCCGTCGACGTCGATGCGCAGTTCGACCTCAACGTCCCCGTCGAGGCCGCGGTAGCGGCCGCTGACGCTGCGGCTGGGGATGGTGGGCATGGTTCGACGCATCGATCGATCGCGTGGCGGATCTCGACCCCGAAGAGGGGACGTTGCAGGCCACTCGTCGGCGATCTTCGCCCACGACGGCGGACCCGTGGACGGCGTGTGCGGCATCTCACGCTCGTGCGACGCCGGCGGCGACCGGCGCGGCAGCTAGCTTGACGCCTCGTGCTGGCGCTCGCCCGACGCGAACCCTCCGCGATCCTGCTCGGCGGGCAGCTGCTCGGCGTCCTGCTGTATCCGTTCATGCTGGCGAGCGACGTCGGGCGCTCGCTGTTCAGCGTGCTGGGCATCGCGATCCTCGGGCTCGTCGCGCAGGCCGTCCGCGGCACGCCATGGATGACGTGGGTCGCGGTGCTGCTCGGCATCCCCGCGACGGTGCTGCTGCTGATCCAGGCGATCACGGGCACCGACGACCTGGCGCCGTACTCGTCGGCGGTCGAGGCCGTGTTGTACTTCTACGCGGCGGGCGCGCTGATCGCGTACATGCTCGCCGACCAGGAGGTCACGCGCGACGAGCTGTTTGCGATCGGCGCGACGTTCACGCTCGTCGCGTGGGCGTTCGCGTACGTGTACACCGTGTGCCAGGCGGTCGATCCCGGCAGCTTCACGGCGACGGCCAACCCGTCCGCGGATCGCTCGTGGATGGAGCTGCTGTTCCTGAGCTTCACGACGTTGTCGAGCACCGGCATCGGCGACGTCGTGCCGGTGCGGCCGTTCGCCCGCGCGCTCGTGATGATCGAGATGATCGCCGGGCTGGCGTACGTCGCGGGCGTCGTCTCGCGGCTCGTCGGGCTGATGATCCTCAGCCGGCGCTGAGGCGTCGCGCTTCGGGCGAGACTAAGCTCGCAGGCTTGCCCGACACCTCCCAGACTCCCGACGAGGAGCTCGTCGCCGCTCAGGCGCGGGGGCTTGTCAGCGAGATCACGGACGAGTCGCGGCTGGAGCGGATGCGCGCGGAGCTCGCGATGGGGTTCGCCGCGCTGGCGGGGGTGCGGCGCACGGTGTCGGTCTTCGGCTCGGCGCGCACCGCGGCCGGCACGGCCGAGTACGACCTCGCCCGGCTCGTCGGCCGGCGCCTCGGCGAGGCGGGCTTCGACGTCATCACCGGCGGTGGGCCCGGAACGATGGAGGCCGCGCACCACGGCGCGCACGACGCCGGCGCGCGCTCGATCGCGCTGAACATCGACCTGGCGTTCGAGCAGGCCGCCGACGCGTGGACGGACATCTCGCTGGACTTCCACTACTTCTTCTGTCGCAAGGTGATGTTCGTGCGCTACGCGAGCGCGTTCGTCGTGCTGCCCGGCGGCTACGGCACGCTCGACGAGCTGTTCGAGGCCCTGTGCCTGATCCAGACGCGCAAGATCCGCTCGTTCCCGGTGATCCTCGTCGGCACCGACTATTGGTCGGGGCTCGTCGCATGGCTGAGCGAGCGCGCTGCCGCGGAGGGCAAGGTCGACGCCGCCGAGCTCGACCTCATGCACGTCACCGACGACCTCGACTGGGTCGTGGCGCGCGTCGTGCAGGCCGCCGCCGAGCAGCGCGCCTGAGGCGCGGCCGCGCCCCAGCGCGCGAGCAGGGCGTAGTCGACGAGCGCGTCGAAGTACGTGCTCAGCGGCGCGGGCGCGATCGCCGGGGCGAGCGCCGCGCGGGCGCGCGCGTTGTCGTACGTCACGCCGACGTCGAAGTACGGCAGGTACGTCTGCGTCGCGCGCAGGAAGCGCCGGCGGCGCGGCTGCAGTCGACACAGCAGCGGGTGCAGGACGCGGCGGTACAGCCGCGGCGAGATCAGCGGCGGGCGCTTGCAGCCAAACCGCGCGACGGTGAGCGCCAGCAGCTCGCCGATGCTGCTCGCGTCCGCCGACGCGGTCAGGTGGTACGTCATGCCGCGCGCCTCCGGCAGCGAAGCGAGCGCGACGATCGCGTCGGCGACGTAGTCGACCGACACGACGTCGACGGGCGCGCCGCGGCGCGCGGGCAGCACGGGGTAGGCGCCCCTCGCCAGCGCGCGCAGCGGCCAGTACAGTACGTTGAAGCTCCCCGTCCAGCCGCTGTGGCGATCGCCGACGATGATGCTCGGCCGCACGACCGTGATCGGCAGGCGCGCGCCGTGCTCGCGCACGACGAGCTCGGCCTCGAACTTCGACTGCTCGTAGGGGTTGCGAAAGCGCTGGCCGACGTCGAGGTCGTCCTCGCCGAAGCTCCCGCGGTGCGTCCCGGCGACGTACGCGGTCGAGACGTACGTCAGGCGCCGCAGCCCGCCTTCGAGCTGACACAGCTCGGCGAACGCGAGCACCCGGCGCGTGCCCGCGACGTTAATCGCGCGCGACCGCGCCAGCTCGAGCTCGAAGGACACCGACGCCGCGCCGTGCACGATCTCCGAGACCTCGCCGGCGACCCGCAGCGCGACCTCCGGGTCCAGCCCGAGGCCGTCGCGCGTGATGTCGCCCGCCAGCGCGCGGACGCGGCCGGCCCACGGCGCATCGCTTCCCAGCGCGCGGCGCAGCGTCTCGCGCAGCCGCTCGCGTGCGTGCTCGTCGTCGCGGGCGCGCACGAGGACGAACACGCGGCGGTCCGTGAGCTGCAGGTAGCGCGCCAGCAGCTCCATGCCGACGAAGCCCGTCGCGCCCGTCAGCAGGACGCCGCCGGCGCTGGGCGCCGCGCGTGGCGCCGGCAGGTCGCGCCCGGCAAGGATCGCGATGCTCATGCGGCCTGCGCCAGCGCGAGCAGCTCGTCGATCGCCTCGTCGATGCCGCGCGCGATGCGGTCGGCGTCCTGCGCGAGCTCGGCCTGCGCGTAGATGCCGAAGCACGCGCGCTCGTGGATCGTCGTCATGCCGATCGAGATCCCGTGCCCGTCGGTCAGCGGCACGATCGGATACGCCCGCTCGACCTCGCAGCCCATGAGGTACAGCGGCACGCTGGGCCCCGGGATGTTCGAGATCGTGAGGTTCGACAGGCGCGGGCTCGCGAGCAGCTTCGACGCCACGCGGCGCACGCCGCGCGGCGCGTAGGACAGCGCCTCGAGCACGGTGTCGGCGCCCTGCGGCTCCCCCTCGCGCTTGCGCTCGCGCATCGCGACGTGGATCTCGCGCAGGCGCCAGACCGGGTCGGCCTCCTCGCACGGCAGCTCGAGGAACATGAACGCGATCCGGTTGCCCCAGCCCTCGCCGGGCGCGTGCACGCTGACGGGCACCATCGCCTTGACGTCGTGCGGCTGCTCGGCGCGATGCTCGTGCAGGGAGCGCAGCGCGCCCGCGCTCGCGCTCAGCAGGACGTCGTTGACGGTCGTGCCGAAGCGGCGCTTGATGATCCGCAGGTCGTCCATCGGGCGCGAGTGCCAGGCGAGGTGGCGCATCGCGGTCATCGCGCCGTTGAGGCGGCTCGGCGGCGCCAGCGGCTGCGCGGTGTGCACGACGGCCTGGGCCACGCGCCAGGCGAGCTTCGGCACCTCGACGATCGTGCGCGGGTCGCGCATCCAGCCGAGCGGGACCTGCGCCAGCGCGATCGCCTTGCCGGCCCGGTGTGCGATCGCGTCGCCGACGAGCGTCGCGGCGCTCGGCACCGAGCGCGGCAGCCAGCCCTCGGCGGCGCCGTCGTCGGGCTCGGACGTCGCGTCGAGCAGCAGCGCCATGAGCTCGACGGCGGCCAGCCCGTCGACGAGGCAGTGATGTGCCTTGCCGACGACGCCGATGCGCCCGTCGGGGAGCATGTCGGCGATCCACAGCTCCCACAGCGCGCGGTCGTGATCCAGCGGCGTCGACATGACCTCGTCGACGAGCTCACCGAAGTCCTCGTGATCGGCGTGGCGCACGTGCAGCGCGACGTCGAACCGCGCGTCGTCGATCCAGACCGGGTCGTCGAGCCCGAGCGGGATCGCGGCCAGCCGCTGGCGGTAGCGCGGCGCGCGGTGCAGGCGCCCTTCGATGTGCGCGCGGATCTGCGCGAACGTCGGTGCGGGGCCGCCGGCGGGCGGGCGAAAGAGCGCGGCCCAGCCGACGTGCATCGGCGC
>JAWVGK010000466.1:0-4143 GCA_033855155.1 Solirubrobacteraceae bacterium
GCCGCGGCCTCCTTGACGATCTCCGCGGCCTCGTTGACCTCGAACAGGCCGAGCTCCCGGCCGCCGGTCATGTTCAGCAGGATGCCGGTCGCGCCCTCGACGGACTCCTCGAGCAGCGGGCTGGAGATCGCGATCCGCGCGGCCTCGGCGGCGCGGTTCTCGCCGTTGGAGGTGCCGATGCCCATCAGCGCCGAGCCGGCGTCCTGCATGATCGTGCGGACGTCGGCGAAGTCGAGGTTGATGAGGCCCGGGATCGTGATCAGGTCGGTGATGCCCTGGACGCCCTGGCGCAGGACGTTGTCGGCCTCGCGGAAGGCGTCGAGCATCGTCGTGCGGCGCTCGACGACCGACAGCAGCTTCTCGTTGGGGATGACGATCAGCGTGTCGACGACCTCGCGCAGGCGGGCGATGCCCTCCTCCGCCTGGCGCGTGCGCTGCGTGCCCTCGAACTCGAACGGCTTCGTGACGACGCCGACCGTCAGCGCGCCGATCTCGTTCTTGGCGATCTCGGCGATGACGGGCGCCGCGCCCGTGCCGGTGCCGCCGCCCTCGCCGGCCGTGACGAAGACCATGTCGGCGCCCTTGAGCGCCTCCTTGATGTCGTCGCGCGACTCGGCGGCCGCGCCGAAGCCGATCTCCGGGTTGGCGCCGGCGCCGAGGCCCTTCGTGAGGTCGTGACCGATGTTGAGCTTGATGTCCGCGTCGGTCATCTGGAGCGCCTGGGCGTCCGTGTTCGCCGAGATGAACTCCACGCCGCGCAGACCCGCGTCGACCATGCGGTTGACCGCATTGGTACCGCCGCCGCCGACGCCGACGACCTTGATGACCGCGAGATAGCTGCTGCTGGATTCCATGATGAAGGCGTCCGACCCTTGAGTTAGCGTTGAGGGATTGGGGCTCCCCGGACCTATCCTACGAGAACCACAGTAAGCACGGGCGCAAACAGATGTCAACGCGAAGTTTACTCTCGCAACATCGCTTGCAGATCAACATACTCTCGACCTGAGCAGGAGAAAAGGTCTTTAGGTCGCCTCAGTCTAAAGTAGAGGTTGAGTTTCGACCGGCCGCGGCTTGAACCCACCAGCCACCGGACGCTCGGGAACACGGACGTCGACGTACGTCGCCCCCTGCGAGGTCGGGCTCGCGAGCACCAGCGCAGCTGCCGCCCACTTCGCGCGCAGGCGCGCGCGCCCGCCGAAGTAGAGCTTCGGCCCGTCGTGAACGGTCGCCGCATACCCGCGCCTGCCCTGGAAGACGCGCACGACCCGCCGTCGCAGCGGCGCCGGCGCGGCGCCCAGCAGCCCGATCGCGCGCAGCGCCCGGGCGTCGCCGACATGCGCGCCGCCGGGCAGGCGGCGCACGCCGACGAGCGGCACGTTCTTCGTCGAGGCGCCGCGCAGCAGGGTGCCGTCGGCGGCGACGGCGGTCGGCGACCCCCGCCGCGGTGCCAGCGCGGCGACCGCGTCGTAGGCGTCGACGTCGATGCGCAGGCGGTGTGGCAGGTCGACGCTCGTGCGCAGGCTGCGCACGACGGGATACGCCGAGACGGCGTGGCGCAGCTTGTCCTCGTCGATGGCGAGCGTCGTCATGTCGAGCGCGGCGACGGCCAGCGCGTCGCGGATCTCAGCGGCCTGGCGGCCCTCGATCCCGGTGATGCTGACCTGGCGCACGTCCACAAGCGAGCTCGAGCGCAGCCACAGCCCTGAACCGACGGCGGCGAGCAGCAGCCCGGCGGCCCCGGCGACGACGCGCGAGCGCCGACTGGCAAACGAGAGCATCCACCCGATGTTCGGCGCGAGCGGCGCGGACCCTCCCCGTTGGGCACCACTAGCCTCTCGGCGCGTGACCGCTCCCACCCCGCTCAGCGAGCTGACGACCCTGCGCCTCGGCGGGCCCGCGACGCGGATGGTCGATGCGCGCAGCGAGGAGGAGCTCGTCTCGCTCGTGCGCGCCGCAGACGACGCAGGCGAGCTGCTGCTCGTACTCGCCGGCGGCAGCAACGTCGTCGTCGCCGACGCCGGCTTCCCCGGCACGGTCGTGCGCGTCGCGACGCGCGGCCTCGAGCAGCTCGAGCGCAGCGACGGCCGGGTGTGGCTCGACGTGCAGGCCGGCGAGGAGTGGGACGCGCTCGTGGCGATGTGCGTCGACAACGACCTGACGGGCGTCGAGGCGCTGTCGGGGATCCCCGGCTCGGTCGGCGCGACGCCGATCCAGAACGTCGGCGCCTACGGCCAGGAGGTCGCCGACGTGATCGCCGGCGTGCGCGTGCTCGATCGCGAGAGCGGCGAGGTCCAGACGCTCGACGTCGAGGAGTGCCTGTTCGACTACCGCACCAGCGTCTTCAAGCGCGACCCCGGGCGCTGGCTCGTGCTGTGCGTGACGTTCGCGTTCGAGCCCGGCGACGTCTCCGAGCCGCTGCGCTACGCCGAGCTCGCGCGCCGGCTGCGCATCGAGGAGGGCGAGCGCGCGCCGCTGGCCGACGTGCGCGCGGCGGTGCTCGAGCTGCGCCGCGGCAAGGGCATGGTCCTCGACGCGACCGATCCGGACACCGTCAGCGCCGGCTCGTTCTTCACGAACCCCGTGCTGCGCGAGCACGCCTTCGAGCAGTTCGCCGCCCGCGCCGCCGCGCGCCTGGGCGCCGAGGACGCCCCGCCGTCATGGCCCGCCGGCCAGCACCGCTACGTCAAGACGTCGGCCGCATGGCTCATCGAGCGCGCCGGCTTCACGCGCGGCTACGGCGACCCCGCCGGCATCGCGATCTCCACGAAGCACACGCTCGCGCTGACCAACCGCGGCGCAGGCACGACCGCCGAGCTCGTCGCGCTCGCGCGCGAGATCGCGGCCGGCGTGCACGCGGCGTTCGGCGTCGACCTTGTGCCCGAGCCGGTGTTCGTCGGTCACGACTGGTAGCCCCCGACGCCATGTCCGCACCAGGCCCACCGTGTCGCCGCAGGGGCTATATCCGCCCCTGAGCCGACATGACCGCCGCGGCTCGGCTCAGCCCGGCGCGTGCACGAGCCGGCGCCCGAGCGCGTCGACGTCGCCGGCGCCGAGCACGAGGCAGACGTCGCCGGGGCGCAGCATCGCGCGTAGCAGCCGCTCGGCGGCGTCGAAGTCCGGCGCCCATGCGACGGGCCTGCCGCGGCCGGCGTCCGCCGCGGCCTCCGCGACGAGCAGGCCGCTGACGCCGGGGAAGTCCTCGGCGCGCTCGCGCGAGGGGTAGACGTCGAGCACGCAGACGGCGTCGGCGAGCGCCAGCGCGGCGCCGAACTCGCGCCCGAGCATCCGCGTGCGCGAGAACAGGTGCGGCTGGAACGCCGCGACGACGCGCGGGCGCCCGAGCGTTCGCGCGGCCATGATCGCGGCGCGCACCTCCGTCGGGTGATGGGCGTAGTCGTCGACGATCAGCGCGCCCGCCGCCGACTCGCCGAGGCGCTCGAAGCGCCGGCCCGCGCCCCGGAAGTCGGCGAGCGTGCCGCACAGCTGCGCCGGCTCGGCGCCGGCGACGACGCACGCCGTCAGCGCGGCCGCAGCGTTGGCGACGTTGTGGGCGCCGGGGACCGACAGCGCGACCTCCTCGCCGGCCCAGCGAAAGCGCGCGCCGACCAGATCGAGCGTCACGTCGGAGGCCTCGTAGAACGCCGCGTCGACGATCTCGACGCGATCGAGGAACGCCTCGGCCTCGGCCGTGTCGGCGACCACGACGCGCAGGCCGTTGCGCAGGAACTGCGCGAACGCGTGCTCGAGCTCGGCGTGCGAGCCGTAGGTCGTGTGGTGGTCGAGCTCGATGTTCGTCACGACCGCGATCTCGGGCGCGAGGCGCAGGAACGAGCGGTCGGACTCGTCGGCCTCGACGACGAGCCACTCGCCGGCGCCCCAGCCGGCGTTGACGCCGGTCGTGCGCAGCTCGCCGCCGATGACGTACGACGGCTGCCAGCCGATCGCCATCAGCGCGTGCGTGGCCATCGACGCGGTCGTCGTCTTGCCGTGCGTGCCGGCGATCGCGATCGTGCGCCGCAGGCGGCTGAGCTCGCCGAGCAGCTCGCCGCGGTGGATCTCGCGCAGGCCGCGATCGCGGGCCGCGGCGCGCTCGGGGTTGCCGGCGCCGATCGCCGTCGAGACGACGAGCTCGACGTCGTCCCC
>JAWVGK010000467.1:0-8320 GCA_033855155.1 Solirubrobacteraceae bacterium
CGCCGAGCACGACCGCGACGAGCAGCGGCGCCAGCACGACGAGCTCGACCGACGCCTGGCCGGACTCCCGGCGCTCGTTCATCGCGTCTGGTCCTGCAGCCGGGCGCGCGCCGACACGGTGCCCAACGGTCCCGCGCCGACGATCGACGGAATCGCGATCGCCACGCGCACGCCCTGCTCGCCGCGAGATGCGACGGCGACGCCGTGGCGCAGGCGCGCGGGCAGCGCGCCGCGCGCGGCGGCGCGCGCGTCAGCTCCGACGGCGCTCGCCCGTGCGGCGGCGCGGGCCGCCGAGCCGGCGAGCCACACGGCCTGGCCGGCGACGACGGCCTGCCACCCGAGCGCCGCGATCGCCGCGATCAGCGGCAGCAGCGCCACGAGCTCGACGCTCGCTTGGCCGGACTCGCGCTCGCGGCGGCGACCGCGCGCAGGCTCGCCCTCGCGCGAAGGCCGCGGCTCGCCGCGACGCTCAGGTGGTCGCGCGCGCCGCGGCGTGCGGCGCTCGCGCGTGCACCGCGGTTCGAAACGGTCGTGGGACGGCGAAGAAGCCATGCCCGAAGGCTCCCGCGACCGCCGTCACGGTTCTACACGCGATCGTTACGAATGCCGCGCGCCGGTGTTACAAAACACGCGCGCCCGCCGCGACGTCGCGATCACTCGTACGAGCGGTACCGCTGCCAGATCACGTACAGCACGTACGACGACGTGCCGACGAGCGCGAACCACAGCAGCGCTCCCGCAGGGCCGCGGGCGAACATCCGCCCCGTGATCGAGACCGTCAGCAGCGCGATCCCGACGGACGCGTAGAGGGCGAAGCGCCACTGGTCGCCGAGCCCGAAGATCTCGCCGCGGTACTGGCGATAGAGGATCCCGACGATCAGCACGCTGACGACGATGAAGATCGCGTTCAGCGTCCTGCCGACGACGTCGGCGCCCTGCCCGCCACCGGGGACGAGCCACACGGCAAGCGCGACGAGGATGACGATCCCGACGTTGCGGGCGGTCTTCGAGTCCATGCCCGAAACGGTAGCCGACGCCGCCCGCGCCGCCGCTACACGACGCGCGCGAACGCGCAAGCCGCCCGCGCGGCCACTACACGACGCGCGCGAACACGCGAGCCGCCCGCGCGGCCACTACACGACGCGCGCGAACTCGCGAGCCGCGCGCGCGCCCGCGCCCGCCGCAGCCGCCGCAGCCACGTCACCCGCGCCCGCCGCCGCAGCGCCACCCGCCGCAGCGCCACCCGCAGCCAAGCCACCCGCGGCCGCGTGGCCGCCCCCAGCCACGCCACCCGCCGCGTCCGCACCGGCCGCAGGCGTCGCAGCGCCCGCCGCCTGCACCCCGACCCGCTCCGCCGCGAACCGGTACCCCACGCCGAAGTGCGTGTGGATGTAGTTGAAGCCCGGCGACGCCTGTTGCAGCTTCGCGCGCAGCTTGCGCACGAACACGTCTACCGAGCGATCGCCGTGGGCCATCGTGTAGCCCCACACGCGCTGGTAGATCTCCTCGCGCTCGAGCACGCGACCACCGGCGCCGGCCAGCAGCGCGATGAGCTCGAACTCGCGCCGGGTGAGATCGATCGAGCGATCGCCGGCGAAGGCCTGGAACTGGTCGGGGCGCACCTCGATCTCGCCGGCCGCCACGGTCTCGCCCGGCTCCACGTCGCCATGGCGCCGGCGGCGCGAGACCGCCTCGATACGCGCGATGAGCTCCTCCGGGTGACACGGCTTGCTGAGCCAGTCGTCGGCGCCGAGGCGCAGCCCGCGCACGCGCTGCTGGACCGTCGACTGCCCCGTGCAGACGACGATCGGCAGCGCCGGCAGGGCGCTCGCGACGCGCGCGAGGTAGTCCCACGCGGGCGGGCCGAGCACCGCGAGGTCGACGACCAGCGCGCCGAGGCGCATCGAGACGAGCCGATCGACCGCGATCGCGCCGCCGAGCACGCGATGCTCCCAGCCCAGGCGGTCCAGGCGCTTGGTCAGCACCTGCACGAAGCCGGAATCCGAGTCGATGACGGCCACCCGCAGCGCGGGGGTCGGTGCGGCTGTGTTCGTGTCGGTCATGACGTAGCGGAGTCTATGGGCAGTCGCAGATGCGAGCGCACCCGCAACCGGCGCCGGATACAGGATTTTCACAACCGGAGCGCCGCAGTTTGCGGAGGTCGTGGGTCCTCAAACCGTTCGCTCCTCGCCGAGCTCGCGGAACAGGCCGGTCACGACGAACACCGTCTGCTCGCCGATGTCGACCGCGTTGTCGCCGATGCGCTCGAGCGCGCGCGAGACGAGCACCATCGACATCGCCCACTCGCGCAGGTCCGCGTCCGCACCGCCGATCTCGATCGCGCGGCGGAAGATCTCGCGGTTCATGCAGTCGATCGTGTCGTCCTGGCGCGAGAGGTCGAGCGCGAGCTCCGGATCGCGCAGCGCGAACGACTGGCGCGCCTGGCGCACCTGCGAGCGCGCCTGCGCGCCCATCGCGCGGATGCGCTCGACGATCTTCTCGTCGGTCGGAGGCTCGTGGCCGAGCAGCGGGACCATCTTCGCGATGTTCGTGCACTGGTCGCCGATGCGCTCGAGGTGCTTGACGAGATGCAGCAGCGCGGCGACGAGGCGCAGGTCGCCGGCGACCGGCGCCTGGCGCGCAAGCAGCGACAGCACGCCCTGATGGACCTCGAGGTAGCGCCCGTCGATGCGGTCGTCGTCGGCGACGACGATCGCCGCGAGCTCGGCGTCGGCCTGGTCGAGCGCCTCGAGCGCCTCGTCGAGCAGGCCGACGACCATGTCCAGCCCTCCCAGCGCCTGCTCCTCGAGCTGCTGGATCTCCTGCTGGAAGTGGACCCGCCCCTCGCCCACGGCGCTCACCCCACCTGGCCGGTGACGTAGTCCTCGGTCCGCGAATCGGCGGGGTTCGTGAAGATCTTCTCGGTCGCGTCGTATTCGACCAGCCGCCCGATGCGCTGGCCCTCGCCGGACGACAAATCGACGATGAAGAACGCGGTCCGGTCCGAGATGCGTGCGGCCTGCTGCATGTTGTGCGTCACGATGACGATCGAGTAGCGCTCCTTGAGCTCGATCATGAGGGTCTCGATCTTGCCCGTCGAGACCGGATCCAGGGCCGAGCACGGCTCGTCCATGAGGATGACGTCGGGGTCGACAGCCAGGCAGCGCGCGATGCACAGTCGTTGTTGCTGGCCGCCGGACATGCCGAAGGCGTTGGTCTTCAGGCGGTCCTTGACCTCGTCCCACAGAGCCGCGCGGCGCAGTGCGCGCTCGACGATCTCGTGCATGTCGCCCTGCATCCCCAGGACCTTGGGTCCGAAGGCGACGTTGTCGAAGATCGACTTCGGAAACGGGTTGGGCTTCTGGAAGACCATGCCGATGCGCTTGCGCACCTCGACCGCGTCGACCTTGGCCGCGTACAGGTCCTGGCCGTGGTAGCGGATCGAGCCTTCGACGCGCGCGCTCGGCACGAGGTCGTTCATGCGGTTCAGGCAGCGCAGGATCGTCGACTTGCCACAGCCCGAAGGCCCGATGAACGCCGTGATCTCGTTGCGGAAGATCTGCGCCGTGACGTCCTGCACGGCCTGCTTGCCGCCGTAGGAGACGCCGAGGCCGTCGAGCTCGAAGACGACCTCCGTCGCGGGCATCGCGGTGGCGCGCCGTTCGCGTGTCGGCACGGGCATCGATGAGCGCATCAAGTTCACCATTTGTTCTCGTATCTGTTTCGGAGGTAGATTGCCACGCCATTCATGCAACACAACAGTCCGAGCAGCAGCACGATGCCGGCCGCCGCGAGTTGATGGAACTCCTCCTGCGGCTGTGAGATCCAGCTGAAGATTTGGATCGGCAGCGCGCTGAAGCCGGCGCCGTCGCCCACGAGGCCGTGCGGGTTGAAGGTGATGAACGTCGCGGCGCCGACGACGATCAGCGGCGCCGTCTCGCCGATCGCCCGCGACAGCGCGAGGATCACGCCGGTCGCGATGCCGGGGATCGAGGCCGGCAGGACCTGCTTGTAGATCGTCTGCCACTGCGTCGCGCCGAGCGCCATCGAGCCCTCGCGGATCGACGGCGGCACGGCGCGGATCGCCTCGCGGCCGGAGATGATCACGACCGGCAGCACGAGCAGGCCGAGCGTCAGCCCGCCGGCCAGCACGACGCGCCCGAGGCTCAGGGGCCCGCGCACGAGGAACGCCAAGCCGAGGATGCCGTACACGATCGACGGGACGGCGGCGAGGTTCTGGATGTTCACCTCGATCAGGCGGTTCCACCACCTCGAGCTGTCGGCGTACTCCTCGAGGTACACGGCGGTCGCGACTCCGACCGGCACGATGAACAGCGCGCAGACGGCGATGATCCACAGCGTCCCGAAGATCGCGGGCTGCAGGCCCGCGGCGGACGAGTTCGACGACGGGAAGCTCGTCAGGACGCGGCTGCCGAAGACCGGCGCCGCGTCGACGAGCACGTCGACGATCAGCGCGACCAGGACGACGGCGCTGAGGCCCAGGCAGGCGAGCATCGCGATCCGGAAGGCGACATCCTTGACGCGCGTCGAGCCGGACTTCGCGCGCAGCGACAGCGGGGCGGCGCTCATTCGTAGACCTGCCGGTAGCGCCGCACGAAGCGGATCGCGATCGCGTTCATCAGCAGCGTCATCACGAACAGCGTCATGCCGACCGCGAAGATCGTCTTGTAGGTCGTCGTCCCGGTGGCGATGTCGCCCTTCGCGGTCGCCGCGATGAACGTCGTGATCGTCTCGACGGAGTTGCGTGGATCGGCGGTGAAGTTCGGCTGCTGCCCGGCGGCGACGAGCACGATCATCGTCTCGCCGATCGCGCGCGAGACGCCGAGCACGACCGACGCGACGATCCCCGACAGCGCGGCGGGGAAGACGACGCGCAGCGACACCTGCAGCTTGTTGGCGCCGAGCCCGAACGCCCCCTCGCGCAGCGATCCGGGGACCGCCGACATCGCGTCCTCGGAGATCGAGGCGACCGTCGGCAGGACCATGAAGCCCATGACGATGCCCGCCGACAGCGCGTTGAACGTCGGCACGTCCATCCCGAACACGCCGTTGAGGACCACCGGGGTGAAGAACGTCAGGGCGAAGTAGCCGAAGACGATCGTCGGCACGCCGGCGAGCAGCTCGATGAACGGCTTGACGACCCGGCGCGTGCGCGGCGTCGCGTACTCGGCGAGGTAGACCGCCGTCCCGAGCCCCAGCGGGATCGCGACGACCAGCGCCAGTCCCGTCACGAGCAGCGTGCCCGTGACCAGCGGCAGGACCCCGAACTGCGGGTCGGCGAACAGCGGCGACCACTCGGTGCCCGTGATGAAGTCCCAGATGCCGACGTCGCCGAAGAAGGCGAGCGTCTCCTTCAGCAGCGAGAAGACGATGCCGACGGTCGTCAGCACCGACAGCAGCGCCGCGAGGAACAGCCCGACGCGGATCGCGTCCTCGCCCCTGCGGCGCCGACCGGTGCCCAGGACCGAGGTCCCGGGCACCGCCGCTGAAGTGGCCGTGCCCATCCGGGCCTAGCTCTCCGCCTTCGCGAGGTCGGCCTTGGCCTTCGTCAGCTGCTCGGGCGTCAGCGGCACGATCTTGGCCGCATCCGCGACGGCGTCGGAGTTCGCGAGGATGTAGTCGAGAAACCCCTTGACCTCAGGTCGAGCGATCGACTTCGCCGCCGGGTACATGAACAGCGGCCGTGCGAGCGGCTTGTACGTGCCATCCTGGATCGCCGCCTTGCTCGGATCGACGCACCCGTCGCCGCCGTCGACCTTGACGAGGTTGAGCTTGTCCATGTTGTCCTCGTAGTACGAGAAGCCGAAGTAGCCGAGGCCACCCTTGTCACCGGCGACGCCCTGCACCGTGACGTTGTCGTCCTCGCTCGGTGAGTAGTCCTTGCGCGTGTCGCCCTTCGTGCCGTTGATCGTCTCGGTGAAGAAGTCGAACGTGCCCGAGTCGGTGCCCGGCCCGAACAGCGCGACCTTCTGGTCGGGGAACTTCGGGTCGAGGTTCTTGTAGCTGGAGACCTTCGACTTGGCGTTCCACAGCGCCTTGAGCTCTCCGGTCGTCATGCAGTCGATCTTCAGGTCCTTGTTCGTGACGATCGCGATGCCGTCGTTCGCCACCTGGATCTCGGAGTACGCGACGCCGTTGCGCTTGCAGATCGGCGCCTCCTCGTCGGCCTTGATCGGGCGCGAGGCGTCCGAGATGTCGGTCTCGCCGGCACAGAACTTCTCGAAGCCGCCGCCGGTGCCGGACTCGCCCACGGAGACGTCGACGCCGGAGTTCTCGGCCTTGAACTTCTCGGCCGCGGCCTGGGCGAGCGGAAAGACCGTCGACGAGCCGTCGAGCTTGATGTTGCCCGAGAGCTTGCCGGCGCTCGACGAGTCGGCCGTCGAGCTCGAGTCGTCGCTGCTGCCGCAGGCTGCGGCCCCGAGCGCGAGGACGCAGGACAGGGCGGTTGCCGCCAGTGCGCGGTTGGGCTTCACGTGTGCTCCTTGATGGATTGGTTGCGACGGGCGCGAGGCTGGCAGGAGCACGGGCACAGCCTGTTATCGATCGGTGGCTCTCCTGTGAAGATCCGGTGAACGTGCGTTAGTCGTCTGCGAGGACGGGGAACTCGGCTCGGCGGCCAGGCGATAGCCGAAGCCCAGATGCGTGTGGATGTAGCGCCAGTCGGGCAGCGCGGCGTCGAGCTTGTCGCGCAGCTTGTGCACGTAGACGTCGACCGAGCGGTCGCCCTTGCGCATCGCCGACCCCCAGACCTCGTGGTAGACGTCCTCGCGCGGGATGATGCGGCCGCTGCGCCGGGCCAGCGCGAGCAGCAACTCGTACTCGCGGATCGAGAGCGTCAGCGGTCGCCCAGCCGCCGTCACCAGCCCGTCCGATGCCCTGATCTGCAGGGCGCCGATCGCGATGAGCTCCTCGTGCGTCGCAGCATCCATTCGTCAGCGCACGTTGACCGGCTCGGCGCGGCGAGTCGTTATCGACTCGTGAACCTCGTGTGAAGATGCCTGCGCGCAAGGTCTTTACGCCGGCCAGAACTCTCCACTCGAGCGTTAGCCTGAGGGTTTCTGGGCGGCGTTTCGTTACCGCCGCAGACACCGGATTCCAGCGTTGCGTACGGCGGCTTCGGTAGATTCGCGCGATCGCTCGACCGCTCCTCATCCGTTGCGCTGCCCGCGGACGCTCATTCGGTGCCCGGCACCGCGCAATCAAGCCCGGCGGATCGCCCGCCGATAGCGGACCCAGTCGCCCAGCCGGGCGGATGGATCCGACACGAGCGAGGACACACGCGACATGACGGCACACGGCGAGGGCAGCAGCATGCAGCGTGCGAGTCGCTTGCGCATCGCGGCGGCGCTGTGCACGGCCGGCCTCGTGACGGGCACGCTGGGCAGCAACCTCGTCGGCGCCGGCGCCGACAACCCGCCGCCGGTGCCGGGCGAGACCGTCGCCGCGCCGCCGAAGCAGATCGCCGCGGACGAAACCCCCGCCGGCGCGCCATCGACGACCCCCGCGCGCACGGATACGACGCCGCAGGATCCCGCGACGACGGCCACGCCGGCGCCCGCCGTCCCGCTCGCGACCGAGCCGACCCCGGATGCGCCCGCGCCCACCGCGCCCACCGCGCCCGCCGCGCCCGCCGCGCCGCCGGCCGCCGGTCCCGCGCCCGCCCCGACCGCTCCCGCGCAGCCGCCCGCGGCCAAGCCGCGGCCTGCCGACGCTCCGATGCCGCTCGGCGGCATGGCCGGCGCGCCGCAGCCGGCCGACCCCGAGGTCACGCCGTGCCCGGAGAGCGCTCCGACGCGCGCCACCCACCGCAGCCGCCTCGTCGTCGGCGTCAAGAGCGCCGTCGCGCGCATCGCGCGCAACGACTGCAAGGCCACCCAGCCGCACAGCACGACCGCGGACCCGAGCACCGGTCACGCCCGCGGCACCGTCCGCGATCCGAAGACCGGCCGCGAACTGCGCAACGCGCATGGCGTGCCGACGCTCGACGACCCGTCGACGTCGCTGTCCACGATCGGACCGGCGGCGATCGGCGTCCCGAACTTCTTCATCGACAAGTTCCGCATCCCGGTCTTCCTGCTGCCGATCTATCAGGCCGCCGGCATCCAGTACGGCGTGCGCTGGGAGGTCCTTGCGGCGATCAACGAGATCGAGACCGACTACGGGCGCAACCTGAACGTCAGCTCCGCCGGCGCACTGGGCTGGATGCAGTTCATGCCGCCGACGTGGAAGCAATACGGCGTCGACGCCAACCGCGACGGGCGCACCGACCCCTTCAACCCCGTCGACGCGATCTTCGCCG
>JAWVGK010000468.1:0-4061 GCA_033855155.1 Solirubrobacteraceae bacterium
TCAAGCGCGGCGGCTACGGCGGCGCGATCGGCTACCTCTCCTACACCGGCGACCTCGACACCGCGATCCACATCCGCACGGTCGTCATCAAGGACGGCCGCGCGCACGTGCAGGCCGGCGGCGGCACGGTCGCCGACGCGGTCCCGGCCTACGAGTTCGCCGAGTCCGAGGCGAAGGCGCGCGCCGTCCTGCGCGCGGTCGAGCTCGCCTCCCAGCAGCCCGACTGGCCATGACCTCCGTCCTGATGGTCGACAACTACGACTCGTTCACGTACAACCTCGTCCAGTTCCTCGGCGAGCTGGGCGCGGACATGGAGGTCGTGCGCAACGACGTCGTCTCGGTCGACGAGCTGCTCGAGCGCCGTCCGGACCGCGTCGTCGTCTCGCCCGGCCCGTGCACGCCCGACGACGCCGGCATCAGCGTCGAGACGATGCGCCGCTTCCCCGAGGCGGGCATCCGAACGCTCGGCGTCTGCCTCGGCCACCAGTCGCTCGCGCAGGCGTTCGGCGGCGTCGTCGTCCGCGGCGAGCCGGTGCACGGCAAGACGACGCAGATCACGCACGACGGCCGCACGATCTTCGCCGGCCTGCCGCCGACCCTGACCGTCGGGCGCTACCACTCGCTCGTCGTCGACCCCGAGCGCCTGCCCGACAGCTTCGAGATCTCCGCGACCGGCGGCGGCGTCGTGATGGCGATCCGCCATCGCGAGCTGCCGGCCGAGGGCGTGCAGTTTCATCCCGAGTCGGTGCTGACGGACGCGGGGATGGCGCTGCTGAAGAACTTCCTCGACGGCTGAGCGTCGGCTCAGACCGCGTCGACGAAGACGACCCGCGCCCCGACCGCGTCGTAGGCCCGCATCGCACGGCGATCGGCGCTGACCAGCCGGTGCCCGTGATGCGCGGCTGTCGCACCGATCAACGCGTCGTACAGGGCGCCGCCGCGGATGCCGCTCGCGACGGCTGCGCGCAGCGCCGCACGGGACGCAGCCGCCGGCAGCGCGAGCCACTCGTCGCCGAAGCGCCGCTCGAGCCATTCGAGCACGACGTCCGGCGCGACGCGCTGGCCCGACGGCATCCGGCTGAGCGCCGCGGTCGTCTCGTACGCGACGTGGACGAGCAGGATCGCGCTGTCCTGCGACAGCGCCTCGACGGCGGCGCGATGCGCGCGGTGCCAGGTCACCGCCGCCGCGATGACGATGCTCGTGTCCGGCGCGATCACCGGCGCGTGCGCTCGACGGCCGCCCGCACGTCGTCGACGTCGATCGGCGCCGCCGACTCGCCGACGATCACCGGGACGCCGTCGCGCTCCTCGACGCGCGCGTGCACGTCCGCCACCGTCAGCTCGATGACGCCGTCGCGGACGACGACCTCAAGCTCGGTCGGTCCGCTGACGCCGAGCGTCTCGCGCAGGCGCTTGGGAACGACGAGCCGTCCGACGGCATCCATGGCAACGCGCATGGCACGAGATTACCAATCGACGCGGCGATTGATCGCGGCGCGGCGCCGAGACGGTGGCTGCGCAGAACGCCGACAACCCGCGCCCGCGCCGGGCTTGCGAGAATCGCGCGATGGCCGACAGCGATGACATCAGCCGCACCTACCGCTTCGCGCTGGGCGTCTGCAAGCCGATCGTGCGCTGGTGGGGGCGCCTGCAGGTCGAGGGACTCGAGCACGTGCCGCCGACCGGACCGTTGATCGTCGCCAGCAACCACGACAGCTACTGGGATCCGGTCGTCGTCGGCATCGCGGCGATCAGGCGGCGCCAGATCCGCGCGTTGTCGAAGTCGACGCTGTGGAAGGTCAAGGGCCTCGACAAGATCCTCGACGGGATGGGGCAGATCCCGGTCGTGCGCGGCACGAAGGACACCGACGCGCTCGAGCGGGCGATGTCCGAGCTGCGCGGCGGGTCGTGCGTCGGCATCTTCGTCGAGGGCACGCGCAGCCTCGGCCGCCCGCTGCGCGCGCGCAGCGGCATCGGGCGCCTGGCCGCCGCCGTGCCCGAGGCGACGATCGTCCTGGCGGCGGTCTCGGGCACGACCGACATCCCGCGCCTCGGGCGCCGCCCGCGGCTGAAGGTCACGTTCTTCGAGCCCGGCGGCGGTCAGATGCGCCCCGGCGAGGATCCGGCCGACCTCGCCGTCCGTGCGCTCGCCGAGCTGCGCGCGCACGCGCCGATCGCCGTCGCGGGGCGCAAGCGCGCCAAGGCGCTCGCCGGCGCACCGCCGCCGCCGCCGGCCGCCGCGCAGGAGGATCCCGCCCGGGTCATCCCACCCGCCGGGCGCGCAGACGGCTAGTCTGCGCGGCCGGTGCCCGATCCCGTCCTCACTCGCGCGATCGAGACCGTCGCGTCCGGCGGCGACCTGAGCGCCGACGAGGCCGCCGAGGTGCTCGCGGTGATCATGGCCGGCGACGCCTCCGAGACGCAGATCGCCGGCCTGCTGATCGCGCTGCGCACGAAGGGCGAGACCGTGCAGGAGCTGGCCGGCCTCGCGCGCACGATGCGCTCGTTCGCGGCGCCGGTCGCGACGAGCCGCACGGATCTCGTCGACACCTCCGGCACCGGCGGCGGGCGCTCGACGTTCAACGTCTCGACGACCGCCGCGCTGATCGCCGCCGCTGCCGGCTGCGCGGTCGCCAAGCACGGCAACCGCTCGGCGACGAGCCGCTCGGGCTCGGCCGACGTGCTCGAGGCGCTCGGCGTCTGCATCGACCTGTCGCCGGCCGCCGTCGGGACCTGCATCGACGAGCTCGGCTTCGGCTTCATGTTCGCACCGCGCCATCACCAGGCGACGCGCTTCGTCATCCCCGTTCGCAAGGAGCTCGGCGTGCGCACGATCTTCAACTTCCTCGGCCCCCTGACCAATCCGGCGGGGGCGCGGCGCCAGCTGGTCGGCGTCTCGGATCCCGGGTATGTGGAGACGATGGCCGGGGCGCTCGCGCTGTTGGGCGTCGAGCGCGCGCTGGTCGTGACATCGGAGGACGCGCTCGACGAGATGAGCATCTCGGCTCCCACGACGGTCGTCGAAGTGGACGGCATCGACCTCATCACCTACAGCGTGCGCCCGGAGGACGTCGGCCTGAGGACCGACACGGACACCGACGCCGTGCTCGGCGGCTCGCCGCAGGACAACGCCGCCACGACGCGCGCGATCTTCGCCGGCGAGCGCGGGCCGTGCCGCGACCTCGCGGTGCTCAACGGGGGCGCGGCGATCTACGCGGCCGGGCGCGCGGACGATCTCGCCGGCGGCGTGGCCGCCGCGCAGGCCGCGATCGACGACGGCTCGGCGACGCGCACGCTCGACGCGCTCGTCCTGCGCACGCGGGAGCTCGCGGCGTGAACGTGCTCGAGCGGATCGTCGCCGAGACGCGCGAGGGCGTGCGCCGGCTGCGCGAGGAGGTCCCGCTGGCGTCGCTGGAGCAGGCGCTCGCGCGGCGCGGCGAGGACCGCCCATTCTCCGAGGCGCTGACGCTGCCCGGCGTGTCGGTGATCGCCGAGCACAAGCGCCGCTCGCCGTCGGCGGGCACGATCCGCGACGGCGCGACCGTTCAGGACGTCGTCCTCGCCTACGAGCGCGGCGGCGCCGCCGCGCTGTCGATCCTCACCGAGCGCCGTCACTTCGGCGGCTCGCTCGACGACCTGCGCGCAGCCCGCGCGGCGTCGTCGCTGCCGATCCTGCGCAAGGACTTCATGGTCGACGCCTACCAGCTCTACGAGTCCGCGGCGGCGGGCGCCGACGCGATCCTGCTGATCGTCGCCGCGCTGGACTCCGACGAGCTCGTCGAGCTGTTCGCCGAGGCCGCCGGGCTGGACCTCGACGTGCTCGTCGAGGTGCACTCCGAGCGCGAGCTCGAGACCGCGCTGGAGGTCATCGACGCCGACGTCATCGGCATCAACAACCGCGACCTGTCGGACTTCTCGGTCGACATCGAGCGCACGTTCGAGCTGCTGTCGGACATCCCGGCCGGCAAGACCGTCGTCTCGGAGTCCGGCTTTCATGCGCGCGCGCAGCTCGACGACCTCGAGCGCGTCGGCGTCGACGGCGTGCTCGTCGGCGAGTCGCT
>JAWVGK010000469.1:0-4683 GCA_033855155.1 Solirubrobacteraceae bacterium
ATCCTCGCGACCCGCCCGTCACCGAACAACACGCGATTGCAACAAGACGCGCGCAGAACTCAGCCCGTCAGCACCTCCGACGCGAACGCCCCCGCGCGCATGTCGTCGACGAAGGTCGACCAGTACAGGTCCGGCCGCAGCGCCGGCGCATCGATCGCCTCGACGATCGCCGCGACGTCGTCCGCCGCGGCGACGACCTCGTCGACGCCCGACGACAGCGTGTAGTACGGGTAGCGGTCGACGACGGCCCGCGCCACGGCCGTGAACTGCGCCAGCGACGAGTTGACGAACGACGGCACGGCACCGCGGACGTTGACCATGAAGAGCACCTCCCCGAGCGCGGGCTCGACGAGCAGGCTCGCACCGAGGCCCGAGCTCGCGAAGCGCAGCAGCCGGCCGAGCGGCGGCACGTCAACGACGCGCAGCTCGCGCGACGCCGCGTAGCCGGCGTAGAACCACGCCTTCGGAACGCCGTCGCGCGTCAGCGCGCGAACCGTGGCGGGGTCCGGGCGCGGGATCGAGCGCGGCAGGTCGCCGGCGCGATAGACGACGAGCTCGCAGCGAGGTGGCCAACCGGGCATCTGCGATGGCGTACGCGCGCCGCGCCGCGAACGGTCAGTGCCGCCCCGCCGGCGGCTGGATCTCGATCAGCTCGTGCCACGACTCGTGGTCGACCTGCAGCGTCGTGTGGCGGATGCCGAAGCGCTCGCGCAGCAGCTCCTGCAGCTCGCGCCGGCAGCCGTGGCAGTCGTCGTCGGCGGCGACGAGGACGTGCGCGGCGAGCGCGGGGAAGCCCGACGTCACCTCCCAGACGTGCAGGTCGTGGACCTCGACGACGCCGCGGTGCGACGCCAGCGCGTGCCCGACCTCGTCGGGGTCGATGCCGCGCGGGGCCGCCTCGAGCAGCACGCGCGCGGAGGCGTGCAGCAGCGACCACCCCGAGCGCAGCATCAGCGCCGCGACCGTCAGCGCCGCGACGGCGTCGACCTGCGCCGGCCCGCCGGAGGCGATCACGACGCCGGCGACGACCGCCGCGACGGAGCCGTAGAGGTCGGCCAGCACATGCGCGCGCGCACCGGCGACGTTCATGCTCTGGCGCTCGGCGCGCGACAGCGCCCAGAACGCCGCGACGTTGACGAGCGCGCCGACGGCGCCGATCGCGACGACGATCGGCCCCTCGACGTCGGGCGGCGAGCCCAGCCGCCGTACGCCCTCGACCGCGATCACGCCGGCGAGCAAAAACAGCGCGGCGCCGTTGACCTGCGCCGACAGGATCTCGACGCGCCCGAAGCCGAACGTGAACGCGCCGGCTGCCGGCCGCGCGGCGAGGCGCGCCGCGACGAGCGCGAGCGCGATCGAGGCGGCGTCGGTCAGCATGTGCGCCGCGTCCGACAGCAGCGCCAGCGAGCCGGCCAGCAGGCCGCCGGCGACCTCGACGCCCATGAAGCCGAGGATCAGCGCGAGCGCGATCGCCAGCCAGCGGCGGTCCGCGCCGGCGGAGGGCGCGTGCGAATGGCCGTGGTCGTGATCGCCGTGATCGTGATGCGCTGCCACGAGCCCACCGTAGCTCGTCGCGCGCGAGCCGCGCGTCCGCCCGCGCCCGCGCGGGCGCCAGACGTCGTAGCTCCTGTCACTAAGTTGTTACAAAGTCGCGATTCCGGCTATCGTGGGGCACGCACCCGAACGCTCCGACCGCACTCCCCGCGCAGTCGCGGGCGTGTAGGGTCCGCCCCCTCGCCATGCCCGACCCCATTCACACAGAGCGCCCGGCCCTCGAGCCGACCTGCCGCGCGGCCCGTCGCCGCGGTGACCGTCCTTGTCGGTAAGCGCCACCGCGACCTTCCAACGCGGACCGTCCGCTCTGCTCTACCTCGACATCGCCCTGGTTCTGATCCTGGCCGTGCCGGTGCTGGCGGCGGGCGCGCCGGTGCTGGGATACGCGGTCGGCGGCGCAGCCTGGATCCTGGCGCGCCTCGCCTCGCTGGTCGTCGACCGGCGGATCGCGGAGATCGCCGACATGCGCCGCATGCTCGGCCTCGGGGTGGCCTACAAGATGCTGCGCGTGTGGATGCTGGCGATCGCGATCATCGTCGCCGGCGTCGCGGGCGCCCGTGAGGACGGCCTGACCGCGGCGCTCGTGATCTTCGGCGGCTTCTCCGTCCACTTCGCCAGCTCGGCAATCGCGCACGTGACGCAGAAGAGGAGCACGACGACCCGATGAGCACGCGTCGCAAGCTGAAGTGGGGGATCGGCGGGGCCTACATCGGCGGCATGATCCTGATCGTCGCGCTGTTCGGCGCCACGCGCGCCGACAACCCGCTGTTTCATCCGGCCGAGGAGTTCAAGCTGCTGACGTGGCTCGACCTGCCGGGACCGATGGACCTCAACAAGGGCGTGCTCTACCTCTTCATCGCGACGGCGCTGACGATTGGCGTCATGACGTACGTCTCCAAGCGCATGCAGGGGCGCCCGAACCGCGTGCAGACCGCCGTCGAGTGGGCCTACACGGGCCTGCGCGACAAGATCGTGCGCGACAACATGGACGACGACATGGCGCGCAAGTGGTTTCCGCTCGTCTTCACGCTGTTCGTCTTCATCTGGATCTCGAACATGATCGGCTACATCCCGCTGCCGGTGAACTCGGGCGAGACCTTCAACGTCTTCGGCGCCGACATCCCGTCCTTCCAGATCTACGCCGCCACCGCCAACGTCTCGATCCCGCTGGTCCTGGCGCTGATCGTCTTCGTCTCCTACAACGTCGAGGGCCTGCGCGCCCAGGGCTTCAGGGGCTACGCGAAGAGCGTCATGATGCCGCCGGGCGTCAAGGGCGGGATCCTCATCATGATCGTCCCGCTGGAGATCCTCTCGCAGTTTTTGCGGCTGATCTCGCTGACGGTCCGGCTGTTCGCCAACCTGCTCGCCGGCCACATGCTGATCCAGTTCATGTCCGGCGGCCTCGCGGTGCTGCTCGGCCTCCAGGTCCTGGCGTGGTTCACGCTGCCCGCCGGGATCGCGATCTTCCTCTTCGAGGTGACGCTGATCGCCGGCCTGCAGGCGTTCATCTTCGCCATCCTGACCTGCATCTACTTGGGCAGCGCCGTCTCCCAACACCACTAGAAGGAGCTTGAATCCCATGGCCATCGTCTTGGAAACCGCCAACGCCGTCATCTCCGCGGCGGCAGCGACTCCCGATCTCTACGGCCAGAAGGCCGGCCGCGCGATCGCGCTCGGCGTCGGCGCGGGCGGCGGCGCGGCGGGTGCCGGCGCGGGCATCGGCATGCTGTTCGGCAAGGTCATCGAGTCGGTCACGCGCCAGCCCGAGATGCGCGACGAGATCGCCTCGATCCAGTGGCTCGGCTTCGCCCTCACCGAGGCGTGCTTCTTCTACGGCCTCGTCGGCGGCCTGATCGCCTTCTTCCTCTAGGCCCCGATGGTCCTCGCCAGCCTGATCTCCGCACTGCCGCTCGCCGCGGCCGAGACCGCCCCCAAGAAGGAGCCCAGCGGGTCGTTCCTCGTCTCGCCGAACGTCGGGCTGATGATCTGGACGCTGCTCGTCTTCACGATCTCCCTGTACGTGCTCAAGAAGCTCGTCTTCCCGCGCATCCAGGAGGCGCTGGACCGCCGCCAGCGCGCGATCGAGGAGTCGATCGACGCGGCGGAGCGCACGCGCGTCGAGGCCGACGAGCTGCTGGCGGAGTACCGCGAGCGCCTGGCGGAGGCGCGCTCGCAGGCCGAGGAGATCCTCAACCGGGCCCGCAAGGCCGCCGACGCCGCCGAGGCCGCCGCGCTGAGCGACGGCAAGGCCAAGCGCGAGGAGATGCTCGAGCAGACCAAGCGCGAGATCCAGGCCGAGACGCGGCGCGCGATCCAGGACATCCGCAACGAGGTCGCGGACCTGACGATCCTCGCGACCGAGAAGGTGACGCGCAAGTCGCTCACCGACGCCGACCAGCGTCGCCTCGTCGAGGAGGCGCTGAGCGAGCTGGACTTCTCGGCGCTCGCGGGCGAGCGAGGCAACTAGATGGAGGAGATCGCCGAGGTCTACGGCCGGTCGCTGTTCGCGGTCGCGCAGGAGCACGACAAGCTCGACGTCATCCGCGAGCAGCTCGGCCAGTTCGCCGAGGCGCTGCAGGACAACCGCGACCTGGCGGTCTTCTTCTTCTCGCCGTACTTCTCCACGCCCGAGAAGAAGGACGGCCTGACGAAGACCCTCGAGGGCGCCGACGAGACGCTCGTCAACTTCCTCGAGCTGCTGATCGAGAAGCACCGCATGCCGGCGGTGTTCCGCATCCGGCGCTACTACGACGGGCTGTGGGAGCAGGAGAACAAGATCCTGCCGGTCCAGATCTCGACCGCCACGAAGCTCGACGAGGCCACGGTCAAGCAGATCGGCGATCGCATCGCCAAGGACACCGGCCAGAAGATCGAGCTCACCGCGGACGTCGACCCCGACATCCTCGGCGGCATCGTCCTGCGGGTCGGCAACTCGATCCTCGACGCCTCGATCCGCAACCGCCTCGACAATCTGAGAAAGCACGTCGCCCGCGGCGCCTGAGCGCCGGCACGGGACTTCCAAGGAGCTGACACGACCTCCATGAAGATCAAGCCAGATGAGATCACCTCCATCCTCAAGAGTCGCATCGAGGGGCTGGACGCCGGATCCGCAGAGCTGACCGAGGTCGG
>JAWVGK010000470.1:0-12638 GCA_033855155.1 Solirubrobacteraceae bacterium
AGCGTCTCGTCGCAGAAGCAGAACAGGTCGGCCAGCGAGCCGCCGCCGCGCGCGACGACGATCACGTCGACCTCGGCCGTGGCGGCGAGGTCCTGCAGCGCCGCCGTGATGCGCGGCGCCGCGTGGCGGTCCTGGACCGGCGCGAAGGCCCACACGACGCGCCCGGCCCAGCCGCGGCGGCGCAGCCCGGAGAGCACGTCGACGCGCGCCTTGCCGCCCTCGCCCGTGACGTCGCCGATCGTGCGCGGCAGCGACCTGCGCACGAGCAGCTTCTGCGGCTGAAACAGGCCCTCGGCGTCGAGCGTCTTGCGCAGGCGGTCGAGCTGGGCGAGCAGGTCGCCCTCGCCGGCGACGCGCAGCTTCGCGACCGCGAACGAGAACGCCGGCGAGGACGTGCGGCTGCCGACGTAGTAGTCCAGGCCGCCGCCGACGACGACCTGCGAGCCGTCGGCGAGCGCGCCCTGGCCGAGGCGCAGGGCGTCGAAGTCCGTGCGCCACATCGAGCAGGGCAGCGCCCCGTCGGCGTCGCGCAGCTCGAAGTAGACCTTCGCGCGGCTGATCCGCAGGTTCCAGACCTCGCCGAAGAGCTGCACGCGCGAGCGCTCGCGCAGGTACTGGCGCAGCTTGGCCGCGTAGAGCCCGACGCCGTAGGGGCCGGGCAGGATGCTGCCGTCGATGCCGGCCGGCGTGGTCGCGGGATCGCCCATTGCGCTCAAGTCTCGCGCATGGCGCGGCGGGGGTCGCCGGCCGTCGGTCAGTGCGCGGGCGCGTCGCCGGCGTCGCCGTCGCCGGTGACCGACGCGAGCGTCGCCATGCCGGGCTCGGCCGCGTGGCCGCGCAGCTCGCCGTCGAAGCCGAGCGCCCGCAGGCGCGCGACCTCGCGCTCGCCCAGGATGCGGGCGGGGTGGTCGGCGGGCAGGCCGCGGATGAGCTTGGCGATGCGGTTTCGCAGCTGCAGCGCGAAGTGCGGCGTCGAGGCGCCCATCAGCTGGCGGACGTCGTCGACCGTGACCTCGTGGTCGGCGCTGACGCGGTCGGGATGCTCGGCTTGGCTCATGGGACCGGCGGCGCGTCAGGGGTGCGGACGGGGACGATCTCCAGCAGCGAGTCGATGCGGGCCTGCAGGCCGACCGAGATCGACTTGCTGCTGCCGATCAGCCAGCCGTGATTGTAGACCCCGGCGACCGGGTCGCTGCTGTAGCCCGGCAGGATGTCGAGGAAGTAGCCCTCGAGCGACTTCGGAAGGCTGGCGGGCTCGTCGAGCAGCAGCAGCGGGCCGTACTTGCCCGCGCCCGACAGCGCCGCCGCGGCGGCGGCGTCCAGCGGGCGCCCGGCGCGCGTGAAGACGAGGCCGTGACCGGGGTTCGACACGCCCCAGCCGAAGGCGCCGTCGCGGTAGCGCGCGGCGGCGATCGCGTTGGTGACCGGGTTGCGCCCGCCGAAGCGCTCGACGCGACCGAGGCGGCGCAGCTGCTGGGTGACCTTCGGCGAGATGACGCTCGACGGGCCCATGACGTAGATGCGCGGGCGCGTCAGGCCCGACAGGGCGGCGAGCGCGGCGCGCGTCTCGGGCGGCACCGTGTCCTTGGTGACGAACAGCACCGGGTCGCCGGACTTCGCGGCGTAGCCGGCGGCCGGCGCGGCGTAGGAGGCGTCGTCGGCGCTGGCGATCAGCACGCGCGCGCTCTTGCCCGGCCGCGACGTGCGGATCAGCGCGGCGATCGCGCGCGTCAGCGCCAGCGGCCCGTCGCCGACGACGTCCGAGCTCTTCAGGCCCGCGGGCTTGGCGACGTTGCCGATGCGGATGACCTGCGCGTTGCCGGCGGCGGCGGAGCCCTTCGGGCGCAGCGCGTTGAGCGCGTCGCTCGACGGGCCCGGCAGGTCGGTGCCGTCGGTGAACAGCAGCGGGGCGTGAAACGGCGCCGCCATCAGCGCGCTGGCGGCGATCGCCACGCGCCAGTCGCTGGTGTCGACGAGCGTCACGGCCTGAGGGCCGCGCAGGGAGTCGGGGAAGACCGTGCGGGCGACGGCGGCGGCGGTCGCGACGGGGTCGTCGCCGGGGATCCGCGTCGTGTTCTTCGTCGCGCGCTCGGGGAAGCCGAGGTTGGCCGGCTCGGCGCGCTGCGGCGCGACGAGCGCGGGGCGCGTCGGGTCGGTCGCCGGTCGCTCGCGGCCGCAGCCGGCGATCGCGACGGCGGCGACGAGCAGCATCGCGAGAAGCCTGGGGCTCGGCATCGGCGGGGACACTAGCGATCGTGCCGGAACGCGAACGTCACCAGCGACCCGTGCTGGCGGCTGTCGCCGCCTGCTAGAAATGACCGAGGACCCAATCATCCCGAGGAGGCGTCAATGGCCGGAATGGCCGGGCGGATGTCGACCGTCATCAAAGCGAAGGTCTCGAGGCTGCTCGATCGTGCCGAGGACCCTGGCGAGACGCTCGACTACAGCTATCAGAAGCAGCTCGAGTCGCTGCAGAACGTCAAGAAGGGGATCGCGGACGTCGTCACGGCGAAGAAGCGCCTCGGGATGCAGGCCTCCAAGCTCGAGCAGTCCGTCGTCAAGCTCGACACGCAGGCGCGCCAGGCGCTTGCCGCCGGCAACGAGGAGCTCGCTCGCACGGCCCTGGAGCGCAAGCAGTTCGCGCAGACCGAGCTGCAGAGCCTCGATCAGCAGGTCGCCGAGCTGCAGAGCCAGCAGGACAAGCTGATCGAGTCCCAGAAGCGGCTGAGCACGAAGATCGAGGCCTTCCGCACGAAGAAGGAGGTCATCAAGGCGCAGTACTCCGCCGCCGAGGCGCAGGTGCGCATCTCCGAGGCGGCATCGGGCGTCGGCGAGGAGATGGCCGACGTCGGCCTGGCGATGCAGCGCGCGGTCGACAAGACCGAGAACATGAAGGCGCGCGCGTCGGCCGTCGAGGAGCTCGAGGCGGCGGGCACGTTCGAGGACCTCACGCAGCTCGGCTCGGGCCCCGACGACATCGACCGCCAGCTCGCCGAGCTCGGCGCCGGCGGCATGGTCGACGACGAGCTGTCGCGGATGAAGGCCGAGCTCGGCGTGGGCGCGCCCGCCCCCGAGCCGACGCAGCTGCCGTCGGGCGAAGAGAGGCCGGCATGATCGTCCGCATCATGGGCGAGGGCCAGTACCGCCTCTCCGACGAGACGCTGTCGCGCGTCAACACGCTCGACAACGCCGCGGTCGCGGCTGTCGAAGGTGGTGACGAGGACGCCTTCCACGAGGCGTTCGAGGAGATGCTCGACGCGATCCGCACCGGCGGCGAGCACGTCGGCGACGCGGAGATCGAGACGTCGGACGTCATCGTCCCGCCGTCGGACACGTCGTTCGCCGAGGCCGCGGCGGAGTTCACGGGCGACGGGCTGATCCCGGACTGAGCCCAGCCGGCGTGACCCCCCGCAGCGCGCTACGACGGCCGTCGGCACCAGCGCGCCTCGGCGCACCACGCGTCATCCTTGCCGTCGCACTCGCGTCCGCCCTGCTGCTCAGCGGCTCGGCCCGCGCCGCCGCGCCGCCGCAAGCGGCGGACGCGTCCGTGACCGTCGGCCGTTCCGACCGGTCGGGTGGCCGCATCCCGTCGCAGTTCGTCGGCTTCAGCATCGAGTGGTCGCTGATCGAGCGATACATGAACCCGGCCGCGCGGCCGGCCTTCGCCAACCTGCTCGGCAACCTCGGCACGGGCGTGCTGCGGATCGGCGGCGGGTCGCAGGATCTCATGCCGTTCGAGCCGACGGCTCCCAACACGCTGCAGGTGATCACTCCCGAGGACCTCGCGTCGATCAGGGCGACGCTCGACGCGGTCAATGCCGGCGCCGCGCGCACCGAAGACGCCGTGCCGTCGTGGGGCGCGATCCTGGGAACCGCGCTGGCGCCACCCGAGCCCGAGCGCCCATGGGTCGGCCCGGAGCACGCCCGCCGCTTCGCCGAAGGCGTCGAGCAGGCGTTCCCGGGACGGTCGCGGCGCGCCGTGGTCAGCATCGGCCTGGGCAACGAGCCCGACATCTCCTACGGCTACGACCTCGCCCGCTACCTGACGGACCTGCCGGCCTACACGGGCACCGCGCGACCGTTCGCGATCGACGTGCCGAGCACGAGCGAGCCGATCGCGCCGTGGCAGAGCATCGTCGCGCGCAGCGTACGGACGCGCTTCTTCTGGGACTGGCCGGCGATCCTCGACGCCGTCGCACCGGCGACGAAGGCGGTTCGCGCGTCCGCCGGCCCCGCGACGACCGACCACTTCTACCCGCTCGCTCGCGGCTGCTCCACCGACGAGTACCGCTGTGCGACGATCGAGCGACTGCTGTCCGACGAGCGCGCGGCGAACCTCGCCTTCCAGGTCTACGCGCACGCCGGCGAGGCGGCTCGGCGCGGTCTCTCCTATCGCCTCGGCGAGCTCAACACCGCCGCCGGACGCGGCGCCGACGGCGTGAGCAACGTCGCGGCCAGCGCGGTCTGGGCGCTGGAGACGATGTTCGACGTCGCCTGCCCGCAGCCGCCCGATGCGCCCGGCGCCAATCGCGACTGCGCCACCGGCGCCGTCGGCGTGAACTTCCACAACGCCGAGCTGCAGCACTTCTTCGCGCCGCAGGAGGGCAACGCGTTCTACAACGCGATCGCCTTCGACCCCTCCCCGGCCGCGGCCGCGCCGGTCGCCGCGCCCGAGTACTACGCGCTGCTGCTGTTCTCGCGCTTCGCCCAGGACACGCAGGGGTTGCGGCCCGTCGACGTCGATCCGGCGGTGGCGCAGGTCAAGGGCTGGCGGGTCAGTGGACGGGGCCGCGGGGAGCGGCTGTTTCTCATCAACAAGGGCCCCGCGAGCCAGACGCTCGACCTTCGGATGCCCGGCTCCGACTCCGTCGAGCTGCATCGCATGACGCCCTACGACCCGGTTGGCCTCGGGCGCACGCTCGACGCCCCGCAGGTGCGGATCGACGGACGGTCGGTCGGCCCCGACGGCGCGTGGCCGGGCTTCGCCGCGACGACGAGCAAGCTCGATCGCGGCCGCCTGCGCGTGACCCTTGGCGCCGGCGAGACCGTCGTCGTGGCATCGCGCTGAGCGGCGCCACCCCAGTCCGTGACGTCGCGCGCTCGCGCTACGCCGGCTGCGCCACCGGGTCGGGAGCGGCCTCGGCGCGCGCGCCCGACGGTTCGACGCGCAGCACGCGCGCGGCCCAGTCCGGAAGCCACCAGTTCCAGCGGCCGAGGATCGCGACCGCGGCCGGCGCGAGGATGCCGCGGATGATCGTCGCGTCGATCAGGATCCCGCCGCCGAGCGCGGTCGCGAAGATCTTCGCCTCGGTTCCCGGGGTGGCGCTGAAGGCGGCGAACGCGAGGCCGAGGATCAGCGCCGCGCAGGTCACGAGCCGGCCGGTGCGGCCGATGCCCTCGACGACCGCCGCCTCCGTCGAGCCGGTGCGGTCGTAGGCCTCCCGCATGCGGCTGATGATGAAGACCTGGTAGTCCATCGAGACGCCGAACAGGAACGCGAAGATGACGATCGGCAGCTCGACGGTGATCGCTCGCGTCGGCTCGATGCCCCAGATCTCGTCGGAGCCGAAGCCCTGCTGCCAGACGAGCACGATCAGGCCCCAGGCCGCGGCCACGGAGACGAGGTTCAGCAGGACGGCCTTCAGCGGCAGGATCAGCGAACGGAAGGCGCGCGCGAGCAGGACGAAGGTCAGCACGGAGATGAGCGCCAGCAGGAGCGGGAACTTGCCGTAGACGGCGTCGAGGAAGTCGGCGCTCATCGCGGCCTCGCCGCCGATCGTCACGTCGCCCGGGAGGGTGGTCGCGCGGATCCGGTCGAGCGTCGCTCGGCCGGCCGGGGAGTTGCCGTCCTCGGTCGGGATGACTGTCACGAGCGACGTCTCGCCGCGGCGCCAGTCCGCGGGCGCTGCCGCGCTGCGGACGCCGTCGACCCGCGCGAGCGCCTTCGCGACGGCGCCGGCGTCGCCCGCGCGTACGAGCGCGTCGAACGGCGACAGCGGACCCGTGCCGATGCCCGAGTCCTCGAGCTTCTCCAGGCCGGCGCGCGCGGGACCGGAGCTCGCGAGTGAGTCGGCGCGCGGGTTGCCGAGCTGGATCGAGGAGGCGGCGATCGCGAGCACGGCCAGCACGGCAGCGGATGCCGCGGCCGCGGGCCAGCGGTGGCGTACGACGAGGCGCGCCCACGCCGACCAGGCGCGGCTCGGGCGGGCGTCGCGGCGGTTGCGAGGCCAGTCGAGCCGTGGCCCGACCGTCGCCAGCAGGACCGGCAGCAGCGTGACGGCCACGGCGACGCTGACGAGCGCGATCATCAGGCCCGCGATGCCGATGCTGCGCAGGAACGGCACCGGCAGGGCCACGAGCGCGAGCAGCGAGATCGCCACGGTCGTGCCGCTGAAGACGACGGCGCCGCCGGCGTGCCGCATCGCGTTGCGCACCGCCGCGTCGTTCGTGCGGTCCGGCTGCTGGCGCTCCTCGCGCCAGCGGACGACGACGAGCAGCGCGTAGTCGATCGCGATGCCGAGCCCGATCAGCGCGACGAGGTACTGGACGATCACCGACACGTCGGTGACGCTCGCCAGCGGCCAGACCAGCAGGAAGGTCGTCGGGATCGCGACGAACGCCATCAGCAGCGGCACGAGCGCCATGAACGACCGGAAGACGAACAGCAGGACCAGGAGCGCGCCGAGCCCCGCCACCAGCGTCCCCAGCAGGACGCCGGAGCCCGACGCGTCGTTGTCACTGGCGGCGGCGCGAAGCGCGTCGAGGCCGGTCACCTCGACGGCCGAGCCGCCGACCGTGACGCCCGCCAACGCCGTCTGCGCCTGCCGCGCCTCGGCGAGGCCGGGATCGACGCCGCCCTTGGCCGGGATGTAGACGAGCGCGAACGTCGTGCGGCCGTCGTCGGAGACGAACGCCCGGTCGCCGGTCGAGGCGTAGGAGGCGCTGCGCGACCGCGGCAGCGCCGCCTTGACCCTCGCGAGCGCCGCGTCGAGCTGCCGCGTGACGCCGGGCGAGTCGACGGTCCTACCCTTCGCGAGCCGCACGACGGGCACGATCGGCGCGACATCGCCGCCGTTGCCGTAGATCGCGGCGAGATCCTGGTTGGTCTCGAAGCCCTCGAGTCCCGGCGCGTCGAACTGCGGCGAGAGAGCATCGCCCGCCGGCTTGATCGCGGCGAAGGCGGCGACCGTGACGACCAGCCAGAAGCCGAGGACGGTCCGTCTGTGTTCGAGGATCCAGCGAGTGAGGGCGGTCATGGCGGCGTCTCCTCCAGAGGTTCGTACGTTGTACGTCGTACGGTGTACGATAGCCGTACGATGTACGATGCGTCAAGGGGTCAGCGAAGCGAGGAGCCATGGACAGACGGCGAGGACCGACGGCGCGGGCGCCGCTGAGCAGGGAGCGCGTGTTGCGGAGCGCCGTCGCGCTCGCCGCGCGCGACGGGATCGAGTCGCTGACGATGCGCAAGCTCGCCGACGAGCTCGGCGCGGGCGCGATGTCGCTCTACCACCACGTGCCCAACAAGGAGGAGCTCCTCGACGGGATGGTCGACATCGTCTTCGGCGAGATCGAGCTGCCGCCGACCGACGTCGACTGGAAGACCGCGATGCGGCGGCGGGCGATCTCGACTCGCGAGGTGCTCAACCGCCACCGCTGGGCCGTCGGCGTGATGGAGTCGCGCGCGACGCCGGGGCCCGCCAGCTTCCGCGTCCACGATGCCGTCCTCGGCTGCCTGCGCGAAGGCGGCTTCTCGATCGAGCTGACGATCCAGGCCTACTCCGTGCTGGACGCGTACATCTACGGCTTCGCGCTACAGGAGAAGAGCGTCCCGTTCGACGACGCCGAGGGAGGCGCAGCGGTCGCGGAGGAGCAGGCCAGGCAGTTCGCCGAGGACGCGGCGCGGCAGCAGTCCGCCACGCTCGCGGAGGAGTTCCCCCACCTCGCCGAAGTCGTCGCCGGCCACGTCGCCAAGGTCGGCTACGACTTCGCGGCGGCGTTCGAGTACGGACTCGACCTCATCCTCGACGCGCTCGAGCGACGCCGCGACGCGACGTGAGGGCACCCCATCGCGCGAGACGTCCAGTGCCCGGCCGGGCGCCCGTACGCTAGGGGGCCGCCGCCGTTCCAAGAGCACCCCGTGGACGAGTCCAGCACCCCTGCCTACCGCGAGCGCATGGCGCTGCTGCGATCCCAGGAGCCGCCGCGGGATGCGGTGGGCGTGCTCGGGCAGGGCATGTCGCTCGTCGCACTGGCGCTGCTGCTCGTCACCGCCGGCGCCCATCTCGCCGCCGGCCTCACCTACCAGGTCGCGATCCTGTGCTTCTGCGCGAGCCTGGGGATGCTCGCCCTGCCGATGTTCGGCGGTGACGCCTACCGCGTCGGCGCGACGGGTATCTGCTGGCTGTGCGTCGCAGCGCTGCTGTTCGGTCTCGCGTTCGGCTGGTTCATCTGGGTCGTGAACGATGCGCACGACGCAGCGGCGCTCACGCAGCTCGTCTGCGCGACGGGGCTGTTCGTGCTGGGCGCGGGCTCGGCGTGCTGCACCCTCAGCGAGCAGTTGCCCGGCCGGCAGCGCGCGATGTCGTTCGTCCTGCTCGCGTGCGCCGTGGTGTCCTTCGAGGCGCTGCTGTACTCCGGCAGCGGCGGGCCGGTCTTCGTCACGGTCATCGCCAGCCTCTTCGCGGTGCTCATCTGGGCTGCGCTGGATTGGGTGCGCGACAGGCCCGGGCAGGGCGGGCCGGTCTGGCTGGCGACCGGCGTCTGCGTGCTGTGGCTGACGCTCGTCCTGCTGCTGGCGGCACGTACGGGGGGAGGCGGCTAGAGCTCGGCGCACGCGCCGCCGTGGGAACGCCGCTAGATCGGAGCGCCCCAGAGCGGAAACCAGCGCTCGAGCTCGGGCTCGATCGGCAGCTCCGCGTCGATGATCGCCTTGATCTGCAGCTCGCGCTCGCCGTCGCGCTGGTTCTTGCCGGCGGGGACGAATGGATACCAGTAGCCGCGCTTGTAGTTGTAGATGAAGTACAGCGGCCGGCGCTTGGAGTCGGTGAAGGCGAAGACGGCGGCGAGCACGCGGTCGCCGTAGCCGCCGACCGCGAGCGCGTCGCTGACGGCGTTGACGCCGACGACGAGGTCCTCGATGTCGTCGTCGTGCAGGATCATCCAGCGGTAGCCGTGCTCGTCGTCGGCGGTCGTGATCGTCGTGCCGGTGTCGGCGCCCGTCCCGCGCAGGATCTCCTCCATCTCGCCGGCGATCGACTCGAAGTCGGCCGTCGCGAGCGGCTGGAAGACGATCCCCGCGACGCCCTTGGTCCTGATCGCGTGACCGGTGTCGAGCGTGACGTACGCCGTCGACATCGCGAACAGCCGGTCGGGCGCCGGCCCCTTGAGCTTCTTCTTGCCGCCCAGCAATGCGTCGAGGAAGCCCACTACGCGGCGGCGAGCGTGCCGGTCTGCAGCTCGCGCTCGTACGCCATCAGCCGCTCGATGCGCTGCTCCATCGGCGGGTGGGTGGCGAACAGCCCGGCGACGACCTTCTTCGGCGACGCGATGAAGAACGCGCTGAGCTCGTTCGCCGCGCGCAGGTCCTGCTGGGGCAGGCGGTCCATCCCCGACGCGATCTTGCGCAGCGCCGACGCCAGCGCGCTCGGGCGGCCCGTGACGAGCGCCGCGCCGCGGTCGGCGACGAACTCGCGATAGCGCGACAGGGCCATCATCAGCACGAACGACACGACGTACACGATCAGCGACACGATGATGATCGCGAACATCCCGGGACCGTCGTCGTCGTCGCTCTGGCCGCCACCGCCGAAGAGGAAGCCGAACTGCAGGATCATCGCGGCGACCGATGCGAAGAACGAGGCGATCGTCATGATCATCACGTCGCGGTTCTTGACGTGCGCGAGCTCGTGCGCCATGACGCCCTCGAGCTCGGCGGGGGAGAGCATGTTCATGATGCCCGTGGTTGCGCACACGGTCGCGCTCTTCTGCGAGCGCCCGAGCGCGAACGCGTTGGGCATGTTCGTCTGCGCGACGGCGATCTTCGGCTTGGGCAGGTCGGCCTGGATGCAGAGGCGCTCGATCATCGCGTGCAGCTCCGGCGCCTCCTGCGGCGTCACCTCGCGCGCGCCCATCGCGTGCAGCGCGAGCTTGTCGGACGTCGTCAGCTGCAGCAGCGCCAGACCACCGCAGATCAGCAGGATCACGGGGCCCTGCACGCCGGCGCCGATGAGCACGCCCGCGAACACGACGTACAGCGCGCCGAGCAAGAACAGCGTGAGGATCATCCGGAACTGCAGGCCCGGATCGCGTTCGAAGGAGGTCTTGGTTGCGGGCATGCGTCCATTCTGACAAACCGCCCGCGCCGGCCCGCCGGTGCCGGCGCGCAAGCCCCCTCGCAAGGCTCCCGGTGCGGCGCGCAAGCCCTCTCGCAAGGCTCCATAACCCATCGCGCCGGCTATGGCGCGGCGAACGGCGAACGTAGACTTGCGTCTCGCATGCGCGCTCGCGTCCTTGTCGCAGCCGTCGCGCTGCCGATCGTCCTGTGGGCGATCCTGCCGCTCGGCTCCGCCGGCCAGTCCTCCAAGCAGCGCGAGCTCTCGCAGCTGCAGTCGAGGATCGATCGCGCGCGGGCGAAGATCGGTCGCAAGAAGGGCACCGAGCGCGTCCTGACGACGCAGATCGCCGGCTACTCGCGCCGCATCCGCAGGCTCCAGGGACACATCTCCAAGCTCAGCTCGCGCCAGCAGGTCATCGAGGTCGACCTCGACGCCAAGCGCGCCGAGCTCGAGCGCCTGCAGGCGGACCTGCGCAGCGAGCGCGCGCGGCTCGTACGGCTGCGCAAGCGCCTGAACGTGACGCGCACGATGCTGCGCACGCGCCTGATCGAGATCTACAAGGCCGGCAAGCCCGACCTCATCACGGTCGTCCTGAACTCCGACGGCTTCGCCGACCTGATCGAGCGCAGCGAGTTCATCGCGCGCATCTCCGCCCAGGACCGCAGGATCGTGACGCTAGTGACCGACGCCAAGCGCGACTCGACGCGCAGCGAGAAGCGCCTCAGCCGGCTCGAGGATCGCCAGGAGCACGTCACGAGGATCGTGCAGCGCCATCGCGACGAGGTCGCCTCGATCAAGATGGAGCTGATCGGCACGCGCGTCGGCTACTCGCGCACGAAGGCGGGCAAGGCCGCGGCGCTCGACAAGGTGCGCGACGACCGCGCGCACCTGCAGGAGCACGTCGACGACCTCGAGGCCGCGTCCAGCCGCGTCGCCCGGCAGCTCAATGCGCTGCAGCCCGGCAACGCCGGCGACCTGCCCGTCCGCCAGGGCTCGGGCAGCATGATCTGGCCGGTCAACGGTCCGATCACCGGCGCCTTCGGCGAGCAGCGACCGGGCCACATCCACGCCGGGATCGACATCGCCGCTGCCTCCGGCACGCCGATCCATGCTGCCGACAACGGCCGCGTCGTGCTGATGCAGGGCATCGGCGCCTCGGGCGGCTATGGCAACTACACGTGCGTGCAGCACACCGCGACGCTGTCGACGTGCTACGCGCACCAGTCGCGCTTCGGCACGAGCATGGGCGCGAACGTCAGCAAGGGTCAGGTCATCGGATTCGTCGGCAACACCGGCCATTCGTTTGGCGCCCACCTGCACTTCGAGGTGCGCATCAACGGCACGCCCGTCTCGCCGCTGAGCTATCTCTGAGCGCCAGGACCGCCGGCGGTGCCGCGCGGGTAGCGTTGGCGTTCGATGAAGCCCTCGATCGACGTTCTCGGCCTGTCGTTGAAGACGTTCGGCCTGTGCTTCGGCCTGGCGTTCGCCGTCTCGGGTGGGATCGTCACGCGCCGCCTCAAGGAGCTCGGCCGCCCGCCCGACTGGGCCTACGAGATGGTCTTCGCGGCGCTGATCGGCGGGCTCGTCGGCGCGCGCGGCTATTGGCTGCTGGGGCACGTCCACGAGCTCGCCGACGATCCGCTCGGCACGATCCTCGGCGGCTCGGGGCTCGTCTGGTACGGCGGCGCGCTCGGCGGCACCGTCGCCATGCTGCTGTGGGCGCGACGGCGGGGCATGCTCAACCTCGAGCTGGCGGACCTCTGCGCGCCGGCGCTCGCGATGGGCTACGCCGTCGGCCGCATCGGCTGTCAGATCTCCGGCGACGGCGACTACGGCAAGGCGACCGACCTGCCGTGGGGGATGGCCTATCCGCACGGCATCGTTCCGACGAGCGAGGTCGTCCATCCGACGCCGGTCTACGAGACGCTCGCGATGGGCCTCGGGGCGTGGGTGCTGTGGCGCGCGCGCGACGCGCTGCGGCCGGGCGTGCTGTTCGCCTGCTACCTCGTGCTCGCCGGAACCGAGCGCCTGCTCGTCGAGTTCGTACGCCGCAACGACCCGGTGCTGGCCGGGCTGACGGAGGCGCAGCTCGCGAGCCTCGCGATGCTGCTCGGCGGGGTCGCGTGGCTCGTGCGCGCGGCGCGCAACGGCGGGCTGCGCGCCGAGCCCGCCGCGCCGACGCGCGCGGCGACCGCACGAGCGTAGGCGAGCGTTCGGCGCGCTCGGGCGCGGGTCAGCGCCCGGCGCCGAGCGCCTCGACCGGCGACCGGCGCGTGCCGCCGACGCCGCGCCCGCCAGCCGGTC
>JAWVGK010000471.1:0-6035 GCA_033855155.1 Solirubrobacteraceae bacterium
GTGTGCAGGACGTCGTCGCCGTTGCCGCCGTCGAGCGTATCGCCGACCTGGTCGACGCCGGGCCCGGGCGCGACGTCGCCGCGCGCGAGCGCCCACAGCACGTCGTCGCCGTCGCCGCCGAAGGACGTGTCGACGCCGCGGTTGGCGACGATCACGTCGTTGCCGGCGCCGCCGGACTGCGTGTCGTCGCCGCTGCCGCCGGACATGCGGTCGTTGCCGTTCTCGCCGGAGGACTCGTCGTTGCCCTGTCCACCCGCGATGCGGTCGGAGGAGTCGCCGCCGCGCAGCTTGTCGTTGCCCGAGCCGCCGAAGATGCGATCGAACGACGTGAGGTCGCCGGCGCCGTTGACGTCGCCGGTGATCTGGTCGTCGCCGGGTCCGCCGCTGAGCAGGTCGTTGCCCTGCAGCCCGACGATCGTGTCGTCGCCGCGCCCGCCGAAGACGCGGTCGTTGCCGGAGCCGCCGTCGAGGCTGTCCGCGCCGCCGAATCCGTGGATGCGGTCGTTGCCGCCCGCGCCGTCGATCTGGTCGGCGCCCATCGTGCCGCGCAGGCGCTCGTTTCCGGGTCCGCCGGTGATCGTCGCGGCAAGTGCGCCGGCCGGGACGATCAGGCCGAGCGAGACGGCTGCTCCTACGAACTGCGTCCTCGTCAACTGCATGGTGTCTGCTCCTCGGTGGGTGTCGTCCACCACTCTGCGCGCCGGCGGCATGCAGATCACGGAGCTCTCACGCAGTCCTCACCGGTGGTGAGAAGTCCGTGAGAGTCCGGGCCGCCGCCGCGACGCGGGCCCCCGCTGCGTCATGGTGTGCGCATGTACCGGCGCCTGCTCGTGATCTGTCTCGCGTTGACGCTGGGCGCCGGATCGAGCGCGCTCGCCGCGTCCAACGGGCCGCGAGATCACGGCCGCATCGTCGGCACGCCCGGCGCGGACCGGATCGTCGGCACGCCCGCAGCCGACCGCATCGACGGTCGCGGCGGGGACGACGAGATCGAGGGCGGCGACGGCGCCGACACGCTCAGGGGCGGCCCCGGCCAGGACAAGCTGCGCGGCGGCGCCAGAGCCGACAAGCTGCTCGGCGGGCCGGGCGACGACATCCTCACCGGCGACTCGGGGAACGACCAGCTCGTCGGTGGACCCGGCGTCGACGCGCTGCTCGGCGGCGGCGGCAACGACCGCATCAACGCGACGGCCGGTCCGGGCGACATCGTCCTCGCCGGCGCTGGCAACGACGTCATCAACGCCCGCGACGGCGCCGTCGATCAGATCGTCTGCGGCGGCGGGCGCGATCGCGTGAAGGCCGATCGCGCGGACCGCGTCGCGCGCGACTGCGAGCGGGTCGCGCGTGGATGAGCTGCCGGCGTCCGGCCCGCAGGGGCCGGTCGTGCTGCTCGTCGACGACGACGCCGCGATCCGCCGCGCCGTCGGCGCGGGCCTCGAGCTGGAGGGCTTTCGCGTCGTGCGCGCGTCCGGCGGGCGCGCGGCGCTCGCCGCCGTCGCGTCCGTACGCCCGGCGGTGATCCTGCTCGACCTCGCGATGCCCGACCTCGACGGCCTCGAGGTGCTGGCGCGGCTGCGCGCGGACGGCGACGACGTGCCGGTCTGCGTGCTGTCGGCGCGCGACGAGGTCGACGATCGCGTGCGCGGGCTGCAGGCCGGCGCCGACGACTACGTCGTCAAGCCGTTCGCGCTCGAGGAGGTCTCGGCGCGCCTGCACGCGCTGCTGCGCCGCCGTCCGGCGACGCCCGACGCCGCCCTCGCGGTCGCCGGCATCGCGATCGATCCGCTCTCGCACGAGGCGCGGCGCGGCGACCGCGACCTGGGCCTGACGCGCCGCGAGTTCGACCTCTTGCACCTCTTCATGCGCAATCCCGGCGAGGTGCTCGACCGCCACCGCCTGCACGAGGAGGTGTGGGGCTACACGTTCGACCCCGGCACGAACGTCGCGGACGTCTTCGTCGGCTACCTGCGGCGCAAGCTCGAGGCCGGTGGCGAGGAGCGGGTGCTGCACACCGTGCGAGGCGTCGGCTTCATCCTTCGTCCCTGAGACAGTTGCGGCGTGCGCAGTCTTCGAGGTCGCCTGACGATCGGCATCACGCTCGTGCTCGCGGTCGCCATCGCGGGCGCGGGCATCATGGTCTCGCGCTACGTGGACGGCTCCGAGCGCGACGCGCTCGACGAGCGCCTCGAGCGGACCGCCGCGCTATCGCGCGAGACGTCGCTCGACGCGCTGGAGACGGCGGTCCCACCGCGCGACAGGCGCCTGGACGACGTGCTGTCGGCGAGCCGGACGTCGCTGCGGTTGATCGTCGGCGGCCTGACGATCCGCGAGTCGGGCGCGCGGCCGCCGTCGGACTTCATCCCCAAGCGCGACGGGCTGCGGACGTTCAGCGCCGGCGGCCGGCGCTATCGCTCGTACATCACGAGCGTCCCGGTGCCGGGGCTCGGCGGCCTCGCGCGCTTCGAGGTCACGTCGCCGCTGCGTCCGCTCGAGGACCGGCTCGCCGCGCTCGACCGCCGGCTCGCCGCCTTCGGCCTCGGGGCGCTGCTGCTCGGCGGGCTCGGCGCGTGGCTGGCGGCGACGCTGCTGCTGCGCCCGCTGCGCCGCCTGCGCGCGGCGACCGCGACGATCGCCGGCACCGACGACCTCGACCAGCGCGTGCGCGGCGACGACGGCCCCGGCGAGCTGCGCTCGCTCGCGGCGAGCTTCAACGACATGCTCGCGCGGCTCGGGCGCTCGGCGGCCGACCGCGAGCGCGCGCTGGCGGCGACGCGGCGCTTCACCGCCGATGCCGGCCACGAGCTGCGCACGCCGCTGACGAGCGTGCAGGCGACGCTGTCGGCGCTCAGCCGCCATCCCGACATCCCCGTGGCACAGCGCACCGAGCTCGTGCTCGACGCGCTGTCGGAGCACCGCCGGCTCGTGGACCTGCTCGACGGCCTGCAGGCGATGGCGCGTGGCGACGCGTCGCCCGGCGAGATCGGCGACGTCGAGCTCGTCGAGGTGGTGGCGGCGTCGCTGGACCAGGCGTCGTCGCGGCACCCGGACGTCACGTGGGCGTCGTCGCTGCCCGAGGGCGCCGTCTGGCTTCAGGGCTGGGAGCCGGGGCTGCGGCTGCTGATCGACAACCTGCTCGAAAATGCCGCGCGGCACGGCCGAAAGGACGGGCACGTGAGCGTGACGGTGCGCCCGGCCGGCGCGGCGAGCGGGGCGATGCTGTGCGTCGAGGACGACGGGCCCGGCGTCGCCGCGGACCAGCGCGCGCGGATCTTCGAGCCGTTCGTGCGCGTCGAGGGGACGCAGGCGCCAGGATCGGGCCTCGGGCTGGCGCTCGTCAACCAGCAGGTGCGCGCGCACGCCGCGACGATCGCCGTCGGGCGCTCGCCGCTGGGCGGTGCGCGCTTCGAGGTCTGCTTCGGCGGCGGCGAAGACCCCGCGGCGCGGACTGGCCACCTGGCCAGTTGACAGCGCCCACCGGCGCTGCGAGATTGGTTGCGCGTCGGGGAGAAAGGGAGCGCGAACCGACAGACATCGCACGGTCGTTCCCTCATGCGTCGAACAAGGGGACCGCGACAGTGCCTATGTCTCACCGGGTGGTTGTCGACCCCGATGGTTCGTCGACCCGTCGCAGGCACGCCGCCGTCCTGTTCGCGCTGCTCGTGCTGGTCGTGCCGGCGCTCGGCGCCGCCGCCGGCGAGGCCGCCGCGGCAACGCCCGCGCTCTCGCAGGGGTGCTCCTATACGTTCGACCACGACGGCGACGGGCTGGCCGACTTTCCGGCGGCGAGCTGCGGCAGCCGCGCAGCCGACGTCCTGCCGCCGCCCGCGGTGCAGTGCGGCGATGGCCTGGACAACGACAACGACGGCAAGATCGACTTCGGCAGCGATCCCAGTTGCACGTCGGAGATCGACGACGACGAGGCCAGTCCGGCGCAGTGCAGCGATGGCGTGGACAACGACGGCGACGGCAAGGTCGACTTCGGGGGCGATTCCAGTTGCACGTCCGAGAGCGACGACGACGAGGCCAACCCGGCGCAGTGCAGCGATGGCGTGGACAACGACGGCGACGGCAAGGTCGACTTCGGGAATGATCCCAGTTGCACGTCGGGGACCGACGACGACGAGACCAACCCGGCGCAGTGCAGCGATGGCGCGGACAACGACGGCGACGGGAAGGTCGACTTCCCCTCTGATCCCAGTTGCGCGTCGGGGACCGACGATGACGAGGCACATCCGGCGCAGTGCGGCGACGACGTCGACAACGACGGCGACGGCAACGTCGACTTCGGGAGCGATCTCGGCTGCACGTCGGTCAACGACGACAACGAGGCCAACCCGCAGTGCATCGACGGCGTCGACAACGACGGTGACGGCAAGATCGACTTCCCTGCCGATCCCGGCTGTACGTCGCCCAACGACAACAACGAGTTCAACCGGCCGCAGTGCGACGACAACGTGGACAACGACCACGACGCGAAGGTCGACTTCCCGGACGATCTCGGCTGCACGTCGGCGACCGACGACGACGAGGCCAACCCGCAGTGCATCGACGGCGTCGACAACGACGGCGACGCAAAGGTCGACTTCCCGCAGGACCCCGGCTGCACGGCGGCCTCGGACGACGACGAGCGCGACCCGGCGACGCCGCCGGCTGCGGCGCAGTGCGCCGACGCGCTCGACAACGACGCCGACGGCAAGATCGACTTCGGTGCCGATCCCGGCTGCGCGACGGCTGCCGACAACGACGAGACCGATCCGCCGCCCCCGCCGCTGCCGCAATGCTCCGACGGCGACGACAACGACAACGACGGCAGGACCGACCTCGGCTTCGACCTCGGCTGCTCGTCGACGCTCGACAACGACGAGACCGACCCTCAGGTGGCCTCGGTCCCCCCGAGGACGCCGCTGCTCAGCCCGTTTCCGGTGGTGCGCCTGCGCGGGCGCCTGGCGGGGCGCGGCGTGCTGATCAACTTGCTCACGATCCAGGCGCCGGCCGGGGCACGGGCGACGGTCACCTGCCACGGACCGTCGCACTCGTGCCCGCGCAGCGGGAAGTCGACGCGCGCCGTGAGCCGGTCGAAGGTCAGGTTCCGCCTGTTCGAGCGCTCGATGCGCGCGGGGACGGTCCTGCGGATCTTCGTCACGAAGCCCGGCTTCGTCGGCAAGTACACGCGCTTCACGATCCGCCGTCGCTCGGCGCCGACACGCACTGACAGCTGCGCGCGGCCGAACAACACGTCGATGACCTGCCCGCGCTGAGCGGGCGCGCCGCCGCTACCGGGAGGGACCGCTACGCCGCCGGCTGCGCGGGCGGCGCGTGGAACTCCTCCACGAGCGCGTGGTACGTCGAAGCGAGGCCGTCGTCGAGGCCGACGACGGCGCGCCAGCCCAGCTCGCGCTCGGCGCGGCCGGGGTCCAGGCAGCTGCGCTCGAGCTCGCCGGGTCGCAGCGGCGCGAGCACGGGCTCGAGCTCGACGCCGGCGGTCGCCCGCAGCGACTCGAAGATCGTGCGCACGTCGACCTCGCTGCCGGTGGCGACGTTGTAGGTGCCGCCGGCGCCGCTGGCGGCGAGCAGCGCGGCGACGACGTCGGACACGTGGACGTAGTCGCGCGTCGGATCGCCGTCGCCGAAGAGCTTCGGGGGGATGCCCTTCCACAGGTGGTGCGTGAAGATGGCGACGACGCCGGCCTCGCCGTGAGGGCTCTGGCGCGGACCGTAGACGTTGCCCAGCCGGCACACCGAGTGCGGGATGCCGGAGGCCTCGCGCCACGTCACGAGGTACGCCTCCGCGGCCCACTTCGAGGCGCCGTAGGGCGCGAGCGGCGCGGGGATCCAGTCCTCGGCGGTCGGCATCGGGGCGCGGTTGCCATACAGCGCGCCGCCGGTCGAGGTGAAGACGACGGGCGCGCCGTGACGCCCGGCGGCCTGCAGGACGTTGAGCGTGCCGACGACGTTCACCGCGCAGTCACGGTGCGGGTCCTGGACGGAGACGACGACGCTCGCCTGCGCGCCGAGGTGGAAGATCCGCGCCGGGC
>JAWVGK010000472.1:0-2908 GCA_033855155.1 Solirubrobacteraceae bacterium
CGCACAGCCGCGTCGTCAGGCAAACCGATCTCCTCCACCTGCAGGATCTCCAGGCCCGTGAGGATGACGTCGAGCGCACCGTTGCGAGTCGGCCCGACGAGCACCTCGGCGAGCGTCACCGGACTGATCGCCAGGCGCCGACCGCCCAGCCGCTGCAGGCTTGCGACCGCCCGCTCGTGGAGCGCGTCCGCCCCGTCGAAGTACGCGATCAGCGGGCTCGCGTCCAGGACGATCACTCGGGCCAGTCGTTGCGCAGCTCGTCGAGGTAGCCCGGCGGGTACGTGCCCGGCGGCGCGATCCCCGCCGTCGACGCGATGACCTGCTCCCATGCGGTCCGGCGCTGCGCGAGGTCGTCGCTGGCCGCCTCGGCGCCGCGCTCGGCGAGGCGCTTGAGCAGCCGGCCGCGGTTCGCACGATCCTCGGGCCAGCGCTCCGCGGCGATGTCGATCATGCGCGCCACGTCGTCGGTCTCCGTGATCGTGAGGCGCGGTCGCGTGGTCGGCACGACGGCGAGTGTAGCACCCTGACCAATGGTGTCACACCGACGACGACGTACGAGAATGCTCCACCGGCGACGATGCTCACGATCCTCCTTGCTCACCGGCGCCGCTCGCCTCGAGCGCGACGATGTATGCCCGGATCTCGTCCTCGAGAGGGATCCGCACGCGCTGTCGGGATCGACAGTCGGCAGCTCGGGGATCGCGACGGCGAGTCGCTCGAGCCGCTCGCGGGCGTCGCGCAGATCCCAATGGAACGCGTACGGCGGTCCGTCGACCCACGCCTGCCGGTAGGTCCTGCAGCGCGTGCACGGCCGCCTCGTCGGACCGTCCCAGGTCAGCGAGCGCGTCGGCGACGTGCCCGTACGGGCGCTGCGCCGGATGCACGCGCTCAAGCGGCGCAATCACGTCCTCGACCGCGGCAAGCGCCTCCTCGCGACGTCCGAGCCGCGCGAGCAGCGCGGCACGCGCGGCCGGCAGCACCTCGATGCCGGCGCCGCGCTCGAGCCGCTCGACGACGAGCGCCGCGTCCAGCGCACGCTCGAGCTCGTTCGCGTTGGTCAGCAGCTCACAGCGGAAGGCCGCGAAGTCGACCCGGTGGCTCCATAGCTGCATGCCGGCTTCGGCGGCGTCGATATCCGCTTCGGTGACCGTAGCGCCGGCGTCGCATGCGAGTCGCACGCGAAGGAGTCCGGATCGTATGCGCCGTTGCGACACGCGCGACGAGGCGGTCGAGCGCGTCCGCATCGTCGTGGTCGATGTCGCGCGGCGGCCACGGCTGGTCGGGATCCACGACGAAGGCCAGCAGCTCGAGCCCGCGAGCGCACGCGACGTCGTACTCGAGCTCGGTGTACGAGCGCTCGTCGCCCTCCGGCCGGCTGCCGTAGCGATGGGCGAGCAAGCAACACGAGGATGTCGCAAGCTCGACCTCACGACGACAGACGTCCGCCGGGGGCGGGCGCTCGGGCGAGAACTCCTCCATGTGCACGGGCTGAAATCCGACCGTTGGCACACGTCCACGGCCGCCGAGCGTGCGCGAGCGCGCCCGTCGCGCTGCTGATGAACACCCGCGGACCCCGGCCGGACGACGTCATTCTGCCGAGCTTACGGCGGGATGCGGCGCCGGCGCGACCGGCGGCATCTACGGCGTCGTCGGGGACGCCGGCTGCGCGCCCCCGCTTCTACACGTTGCCTGGCGTCGTGCCGTCCTCGCCGCCGGCGAGGTCTTCGGCCTTGCCGCGGCCGGGGTGGTCGGGCGGGAGGTCGTGCGGCGAGATCTCGTCGTGCGCCTCGGGGGTGTCGCCGAGGTCGGTCTCGTCGTCCGGGGTCATCGGCCCCAGCGGCTCGCTGGACTCCTTGTCGTGCGGTCCCGGCTCCTGGCGGGGATCGTCGATGCTCATCTGGCGCCTCCTCGGTCGGGGTGCTGGCCTTGGCCTGGGGTTACCCACGGCCGGCGCTTCAGCGCGCGAGCAGCTTCTCGACGTACTTCGCCAGCACGTCGACCTCGAGGTTCACGCGCCGGCCGGCCTGCGCGGAGCCGAGGCTCGTGCGCTCGAGCGTCTCGGGGATCAGCGAGACGTCGAAGCCGTCGTCGTCGATCCGCGCGACGGTCAGCGAGACGCCGTCGACGGCGATCGAGCCCTTCCGCACGACGTAGCGCAGCACGTCCGCGCCCGCGGCGATCGTCACGACGCGCGCGAAGCCGTCCTCGCGCACGCCCGCGACGCGGCCGACGCCGTCGACGTGGCCCTGCATGACGTGCCCGCCGAGGCGGTCCGCGGCCCGCAGCGCGAGCTCGAGGTTCGCGCGCGCGCCCGCGGCGACGCCGCCGAGCGTCGAAAGCCGCAGCGTCTCGTGCATGACGTCGGCGCTGAACTCGCCGGCGGACACATCGCGAGCCGTCAGGCAGACGCCGTCGACGGCGATCGAGTCGCCCTCCCCCAGGTCGCCGGCGAGCGCCGTGCGCAGCGTCAGGCGAACGCCGCCGTCCGTCGTGTCGACCGCAGCGATCGTCCCGAGGTCAGCGACGAGACCGGTGAACACTCACCACTCGCGCAGTCGCGCGGAGATCAGCAGGTCCTCGGCGACGCGCTCGCAGTCGAGCGTCAGCGCGCGCAGCGCCTCGGAGATGCGCTCGACGCCCTCGCCCTCGAGCGGGTCGCGCGCGGCCCTGCCGCCGAGCAGGATCGGTGCGAGGAACAGCCGCACCTCGTCGATCTCGCCCGCGTCGAGGAACGCGCCCGCGAGCTTCGGGCCGCCCTCGAGCAGGATCGACGTCACGCCAGCCGAGCCGAGCTGGTCGAGCGCCGAGCGCACGCGCGCGGGCTCGTTCTCGCCGGTCGCGACGAGCACGTCGGCGCCCGACAGCTCCAGCGCCTCGGTCGCCGAGCGCCCCGCGGCGCGCGAGACGA
>JAWVGK010000473.1:0-7353 GCA_033855155.1 Solirubrobacteraceae bacterium
CGGGCGCGCCGGCGACGACATCGTCATCGGCGGCAACGGCTCGGACGGCCTCAACGGCGGCGCCGGCAACGACGTGCTCGAGGGCGACGCCGGCAACGACGTGCTCGACGGCGAGGGCGAGGACGACACGATCCTCGGCGGCCTCGGCAACAACACGATCCACGGCGGCGACGGCAACGACACGATCTGGGCCGGCTCGCGACCCGGCGAGGTCGACTGCGGCGACGGCATCGACACGGTCTACGCCGAGTACCTGACGCTCGGACGGCTCGAGCGCGGCACCCCCGAGCAGGTCCAGGATCCGACCGTGCGCGAGCCGTGGACGTTCGCCAACTGCGAGATCCTGATCCCGAAGACCGTGCGCGACCTCGCGCTCTCGCCCGAGCGACCGAACCCGCAGTTTCGCGACGAGCAGGGCGAGCACGGCCTCGCCTCCAATGCCGGCCTGCGGGGCGCGGGCCCCCCGGGCGCCGGCGCGGTCGCGGCCGTCAACAACTACAACGCCGCCCAGCCGGCGCCGCGCTTCGGCCAGGCGACCAACGGCAACGACTCGCTGAGCGTTCGCGGCGGCCGCTCGCTGGCCAACGACGGCGCGCTCTACGGCCTCGGCGGCAACGACCGGCTCGAGGGCGGCGACACGGCCGACCAGCTCTACGGCGGCGCCGGCAACGACGGCCTCTTCGGCCGCGGCGGCTCGGACGTGCTCGTCGGGGGCTCGGGCAACGACACGGTCGAGGGCGGCCGCGGCGACGACCTGCTCGACGGCGGACCGGGCAACGACCACCTCAACGGCGGCTTCGGGGAGGACTCGCTCAGCGGCGGCAGCGGCAACGACACGATCACCTCGCTGGCGGGCGGCCGCGACACGATCAACTGCGGTGCGGGCAACGACCGCGTGATCAAGGATCGAACCGACGTCGCCGTCAACTGCGAGCGCATCGGCTGACGCCGCACCCCCTCCCGGCCCCGGGCGCGCAGGATAAGCTCGCCGCATGGCCGACACCGCTGACATCGACACAGATCCAGCCGCGGAGCCAGTGACCGCTCCCGGCGCCACGAGGGTCCGGCGCGCGCTGCTGTCGGTCTCCGACAAGCGCGGCATCGTCGAGTTCGCGCGCGGGCTCGCCGACCTCGGCGTGCAGCTCGTGTCGACCGGCGGAACGGCGAAGGAGCTCGTCGCCGCGGGCCTGCCGGTGCGCTCGATCGAGGACTTCACCGGCTTTCCCGAGATCATGGACGGGCGCGTCAAGACGCTGCACCCGCGCCTGTACGCGGGGCTGCTGGCCGTTCGTTCGGACCCCGAGCACGTCGCCGCGCTCGCCGAGCACGAGATCGAGGAGGTCGACCTCGTCTGCGTCAACCTCTATCCGTTCGAGTCGACCGCCGCGCGCCGCGACGTCGGCGAGGCCGAGATCGTCGAGAACATCGACATCGGCGGCCCGACGATGATCCGCGCGGCGGCGAAGAACCACGCCTTCGCCGCCGTCGTCACGAGCCCCGAGTCCTACGACGCGGTGCTCGACGAGCTGCGCGGCTCCGGCGGCCTGCTGTCGACGCCGACGCGCGAGTCGCTCGCCGCCGAGGCGTTCGCCTACACCGCCCGCTACGACACCGCGATCGCGCGCTGGTTCGCCGAGAAGTCCGAGGACTTCCCGCCGCTGCACGTGCGCGCCTACGAGAAGATCGCCGACCTGCCCTACGGCGAGAACCCGCACCAGCGCGCCGCCTACTACGCGCAGGTCGGCTCGCGCACGCACGTGCTGTCGCAGGTCCAGCAGCACCACGGCAAGCAGCTGTCGTTCAACAACCTCATGGACCTCGACGCGGTGCGCAAGATGGTCGGCGACTTCGACGAGCCGTGCTGCGTCATCGTCAAGCACAACAACCCCTGCGGCGCCGCGATCGGCGACGGCGCCCTGGAGGCCTACAACCGCGCCTTCGCGACCGACCCGCTGAGCGCGTTCGGCGGCGTCATCGCCTTCAACCGCGCGATCGACGTCGCAACGGCCGAGCGCCTCGCCGAGCAGTTCGTCGAGGTGCTGTTCGCGCCCTCCTACGAGGACGGCGCGCTCGAGGTCCTCACGCGCAAGCGGTCGATCAGGATCCTCGAGAACAACGAGCGCCGCACGGCGATGGTCGCCGAGCCCGACATCAAGCAGGTCATGGGCGGGCTGCTCGTCCAGGATCGCGACATCGAGTTCGCCGATCGCACGGAGATGGAGATCGCGACGCAGCGCCATCCGACCGACGACGAGTGGCGCGACCTGCTGTTCGCGTGGCAGATCTGCAAGCACGTGCGCTCCAACGCAATCGTGCTCGCAAAGGACCGGGCGACCGCCGGCATCGGCGCCGGCCAGATGAGCCGCGTGGACTCCGTGCGCCTGGCCGTCGACAAGTCGCGGCTGAAGTCGCTGCACGGCGCGGTGCTGGCGTCCGACGCGTTCTTCCCGTTCAGCGACGGGCCCGAGATCGCGATCGGCGCAGGCATCACGGCGATCATCCAGCCGGGCGGCTCGCGCAACGACCCTGCGGTGCGCGACGCGGCCGACGCCGCCGGCATCGCGATGGTCTTCACGAGCCGCCGGCACTTCCGCCACTAGAGACCGATGCCGGAGGCGATCGAGCGCTTCGGCTCGGACGGGCCGTGGGAGGCTGCCTACGGCTACTCGCGCGCGATCCGCTGCGGCGACTTCGTGCTCGTCGCGGGCACGACGGCCGTCGGCGAGGACGGCGTCGTGCTGGCGCCGGGCGATGCCGCGGGGCAGGTGCACGCCGTGCTCGACGCGATCGAGCGCGCGCTGGCGCTGGCCGGCGCTCGCCTGGACCAGGTCGTGCGCACGCGCATGTTCGTCACCGACATCGGCCGCGCGGACGCGATCGGCCGCGCGCACGGCGAGCGCTTCGGCGCGACCGCGCCCGTCACGACGATGGTGCAGGTCGCGGCGCTGATCGACCCGCGCATGCTCGTCGAGATCGAAGCCGTCGCGTACGTCGGTCCGTCCGCCGTGTCGCCGACACTGCCCCGCTCGTGACCGTCTCCGCACCACGCCCGTCGTCGCCCGCGCGCAGCCCTTCGGGGGCCGGCCCACTCGTCCTGCGCGCCTGGCAGGAGGTGGCCCTGCGCCGGATGGCCGACTGGCGCGAGGGGCCCTTCCTGCTGTCCGCCGCGCCCGGCGCGGGCAAGACGATCCCGAGCCTCGTCTACGCCCGCGAGCTGCTGCGCGCGGGCGTCGTGCGGCGCGTGCACGTCGTCTGCCCGACGACCCCGCTGACGCGCCAGTGGGCCGACGCCGCCGGGCGCCTGGGCATCCAGCTCGCGCCGGACGCCGACGAGCTGACGCCGCCGCGCGACTTCGATGGCGTCGCCGCGACGTATGCGCGCGTGGCGTCGTCGGCGAAGCGCTGGGCGTCGCAGTGCGGCGAGCGCACGCTCGTGATCGCCGACGAGTGCCATCACCTCGGCGACGAGCTCGCGTGGGGCGAGGGCTTCACGCACGCCTTTGCCGCCACGAGCCGCTGGCTGCTCCTGTCGGGGACGCCGTTTCGCTCCGACCAGTGCGCGATCGCCGGCGTGCGCTACGAGGACGGGGTCGCGCTGCCCGACGTGAGCTACAGCTACGCCGACGCCGTGCGCGACGGCATCTGCCGCCCGGTCGCGTTCATCCCGTACGACGGCACGCTCTCGTGGCAGTCCGGCGACGACGTCATAGAGTCGTCCTTCGACACCGTCCTCAGCACGCGCGAGGCCAGCCGCCGCTACCGCACGGCGATCTCGACCGAACTCGCCGACGGCCTGCCGCGGATCCTGCGCTCCGCGCACGAGCGCCTCGAGCAGGTGCGCGCCGAGGGCCACCGCGACGCCGGCGGGCTCGTCGTGACCGCCGACGGCGACCACGCGCGGCGGGTCGCCGCGACGCTCAAGGAGATCACGGGCAAGGCGCCCGTCGTCGTCGTGCACACCGACATGCGCGCCGCGCAGAGGCTGCGCGCGTTCGGCAACGGGCGCGAACGCTGGATCGTCGCCGTGAACATGGTCTCCGAGGGCGTCGACATCCCGCGCCTGCGCGTCGGCGTCTACGCGACCGCCGCCAAGACGCCGCTGATCTTCCGCCAGATCGTCGGGCGCTTCGTCCGCACGATCGCCGGCCGCCCGGCCGGGCTGAGCTACCTCTTCCTGCCGGCGGACGGGCTGCTGCGCATGCACGCCGCCGACGTAGAGCTGGAGCTGCGCCATGTCCTGAAGCCCCCGGCGCAGCCGGGCGAGGGCGAGCTCGACGAGCCGCGCGAGGAGCGGCGGCGCACGGAGCCCGACCTGCCCGACGCGTTCGTCCCGCTGGCCGCCGACGTCGCGCCGCAGCTCGCGCTGTTCGGTGGTGGCCCGCCGCCGCCGGCGGTGCGGCCGGCCTTCGCCGTGCCGCCCGCGGTTCGCGACGAGGCCCAGCCGGAACCCGAGCCCGCCGCGCCACCCGAGCCCGCCTTCAAGCGGCGCGCGCGCCTGCGCGACAAGCGCCACGGCCTCGTCAAGACGCTCGCGGGCTTTCAGGGCAGCTCGCATCGCGAGGTCAACACGTGGCTGAACCGCGCGACCGGCGTCGCGAGCGTCGGCGACGCCACGATCGAGCAGCTCGAGCGCGCGGTCGAGCTCGCCCTCGCCGAACTCGACCGGCTCAGCCGGCGACGTGCGAGCTGAGCGGCCGGTGCGACATGGGCCGTCTGGGACTCGAACCCAGAACCTCGAGGTTAAAAGCCTCTCGCTCTGCCAATTGAGCTAACGGCCCCGCTGGACGGACCCCGCGCGGGAGACGACGCTGCCGCCCGAGACGAGGCCCGAGTACCCCCAGGGGGAGTTGAACCCCACTCCTCGAGCTTGAAAGGCTCACGTGCTGACCGTTACACCATGGGGGCCTGTGCCGCCCGCATTCTACGGCCGACCGCCCGCCGTGCCGTGGCGCCGCGGCCGGCCGCGCGGGGCGACGCGCGATCTGGAATGAGTAGCCTGCGGCGGCGCGCGTAGCTCAGCGGCTAGAGCACCGCCCTTACAAGGCGGGGGTCGCCGGTTCGAATCCGGCCGCGCGCATCGGCCTGCAGGCGCCGCGCTACCCTGCGCTGCGCACGACGGCCGCGCCGCGACCCGAGCGCCAGCTCGTGGCCCACCGGCGGCCTGCCGGCTGCGGGCCTCGTCGTGCCGGCGGTCGACGAGGCCGGCGGGCCGGTGCTGTCGCCGCAGGGCGTGGCGCTGCCGGGAGCGCGCGGCGGCGGGATCGACAGCGGCACGCGGGACTCGATCTGCCGCGAGGACCAGGTGGCGCGGCAGCGGCAGCCTCGCGCTGCGCCTCGAAGTCGAGCGCTGCGGCGCATCGGACCGGTCGGCGCGCGCGTCGTCAGCGACGTGACGGCCGGCGGTGCGCGGCGCCGGCAGAGCGCTCGCGTCGCGCTGCGAAGCCCGTAGCAGCCCTCGGCGCTGGGGCGGTCGCGGCCCCTCCGAAGTGGGCGCCTATCGGCCGCGACGGCCGACGACTTGAGGCTCGTGAGCGCCTCCGCGGACACATGGACGGACTTCGTCGCGAGCGCTCACGGGGCCCGTTCTACCAGCCGATGGGGCCGGCATGGACGAACGGCTACAGGTCTTTCGCAGGAGTCTATGCATCCTGCTCACGCTGATGTTCGCGGCGCCTGCGATGGCCGCGGCAGGCTCCGACCCGATGCTCGCAGACCAGTGGGCGCTCGCCGATCCGGGCGCCGTCGGCGCCGCAGAGGCATGGTCGCAGTCCGATGGCGCGGGCGCCCTCGTCGCGATCCTCGACACCGGCATGCAGCTCGACCACCCCGACCTCGCGGCCAACGTCTGGACGAACCCCGGCGAGGTCGCCGGCAACGGCATCGACGACGACCGCGACGGCATCGTCGACGACGTCCACGGCGCCAACATGTTCGACCTGTCGGCCGACGTCGACGACGACAACGGCCACGGCACGCACGTCGCGGGCATCGTCGCCGCACGCCGCGGCAACGGCATCGGCGGCTCCGGCCTCGCGCCGGCCGCGAAGATCATGCCCGTCAAGGTCCTCGCCTCGGACATGACCGGGACGACCGACACGCTGGCGATGGGCATCCGCTACGCCGTCGACCGCGGCGCGAAGATCCTCAACGTCTCCGTCAACACCGACGCCGCGACCGAGACCGTCAAGGCGGCCGTGCGCTACGCCGGCGAGCATGGCGCGATCGTCGTCGCCTCGGCGGGCAACAACGGCCGCGACATCGACGAGGCGCCCTCCTTCCCCGCCTCGCTGAGCGACCCGGCGGTCTTCAGCATCGGCGCCGTCAACCCCCAGGGCCTGCTGTGGAGTCTGTCGAACACGGGTCAGCGGTCGGTCGACATCGCGGCCCCCGGCGACCACATCGTCTCGACCGCCCGCAACTCCGCCTACCAGTCGCGCACCGGCACCTCGGCCGCCGCGCCGTTCGTGTCCGCGTCGCTGGCGCTGCTGTCCTCGGTGCGCCCCGACCTGCCGATGAGCGAGCTGCGCGCCGCGATCCAGGCCACGACCCACAACAGCAGCGCGCTCTCCGCCGTGCTCGGCGGCGGACGCCTCGACGTCGGTGCCGCGATGCACCGCGTCCTCGCCGGGCGCCCGTGGAGGACGGCGCCGGCGGCCGCGACGACCGCCTCGACCGCGCCGGCGACGCTGCTCCTGCACATGGCCACGCGGGTCCGCATCGGCCGTCGCGTCACGCTGCGCTGGACCACGTCCGGCACCGCCGCCATCACCCAATGGCGCGTCTCGCTCGACGGCAAGGTCGTCGCGACGCTGCGCGCCGGCAGCGCCGGCGTCTCGCGCCGCATCTTCCGCGCCGGCCGCCACCACTGGCGGGTCGTCGGCTTCGACGCCGCCGGCGCCAAGCTCCTCGCTGCGAAGCGCGCGTTCCGCGCCGTGCGCGCGCACTAGCCCTCGCGGGCGTCTGGGCGGCGCGCGGCGGCGCCCTGAGGCTTCCGCGGCGGTGTGCGACGCCGCCGTGAGGCTTGCGCGGCGGCGTGCGACGCCGCCGTGAGCCCCTCGCGGCCTTGTGCGGCGGCGCGGTGAGCCTTGCGGCGGTGTGCGACGCCGCCGTGAGCCCTCGCGGCGGTGTGCGACGCCTGCCTGCCGTGGGACGGCCCCGAGCGGCGCCGACCGCCTACGCTGCGCCGGTGGTCGGCGTCATCGTCCCCGTGCACGGCTTCGCGCCGTACCTCGCCGAGACGCTGGACTGCGTACTCGCCCAGCTGCCGGCGCCCGACGAGGTCGTCGTCGTCGACGACGCGTCGCCCGAGCCGCTCGTGCTGCACCCCGACCATGCGCCGCACTGCACCCTGCT
>JAWVGK010000474.1:0-25911 GCA_033855155.1 Solirubrobacteraceae bacterium
GCGAGCGGCGCGGCAACGGCTTCTTCGTCTTCGAGTCGGTGTCGGTCAACGGGCGCGGCGAGACCGTCTGCACCGGCACGTGGTCGAACGTCGTGCGGGCGGCGTGAGCATGGCGCCGTTGCGGGCCGCGGACGAGATCGAGCCGCTCACGGTGACGCCCGACAAGTACCTCACCGTCCGCTACGCCGGCGCGTCGGGCGACTTCAACCCGATTCACATCGACGAGCAGTTCGCGCGTGCCGTCGGCCTGCCCGGCCGGATCCTGCACGGCCTGTACACGATGGCCCAGGTCGCGCGCGCGGTCACCGACGCGGGCGGTGGCCCGCAGTCGCTGCGGCGGCTGTCGGTCCAGTTTCGCGGCATGGGCGTGCCCGAGCACGAGCTCACCGTCACCGGCACGGTGCGCGGCGTCGAGGACGGCGTGGCGCTCGTCGAGGCGGTCTGCACGCAGGACGGCAAGGCGATCATCCGCGGCGCCGAGGCCGAGCTGCGGGTCGGGGAGTAGGCGGCCGGCCGCGCGAGGCGGACCGAGAAGCGGTGATCGTCGGCAGGCGACACTCGCCAGACGTGAGAACGATCGTACGTCTACGCTCCGCCGACCATGGAGGGCGAGCTGCGCAACCTGTTGTACCGGCGCCCGGAGCTCTACGAGTCCGCGTACGACGGATCCGGCGACGCCGTGCCGAAGATGTGCGAGCGGCTGTTCGAGCGTCACCTCGACCGCCGTCCAGCGAGCCTGCTGGACATCGGCTGCGGCACCGGGCGAGATCTCGCGTACCTGGCCGAGCGCTGCCCCGACTGCGTCGGCATCGACCTTCAGGAGAGCATGATCGCCTTCGCTCGCGAGCGGCGGTCGCACATCGACTTCCGCGTCGGCGACATGCGATCCGTCCGCCTGGGTCGGACCTTCGACGCGATCACCTGCATGGGCATCGCCATCGCGAACCTCCACGCCGACGACGACCTGACCAAGGCGATCGCGACGTTCGCCGCGCATTGCGAAGTCGGAACCGTGCTCGTGCTCGAGGCGCTCAATGCGCTCACCGCCGAGGACGGCGGCACCCTGGCCCGCCGCTTCGTCGTCGACGCGCCCGGGTTCAACGCGAGCGCCGACGCGACGTACGAGCACGATCGCCGGCGCCAGCTGCTCACGCGCCGGCGCGTGTGGACCGGGCCTGACGGCGATGACGTCGCGGACTTCGTGCGGTTCAGGACGCTCGCTCCGCGCGAGCTCGAGCATCACCTCGCGAGCCACGGGTTCGAGACACTCGGGATGTACGACAACAGCGACCTGAACGAGAACGAGCTCGACGGCATCTCGCTGGTGGTCGTCGCGCGCTTCACCGCCGCGAGCTGACCGCCCGCAACCCGACGCCGCCGGCGCTCGCACGGCGCGAGTTTCGCGATGTACAGTCGCGCCTATGGCCACCGCCGCGATGCGTGAGGAGCAGGACTCGCTCGGCCCCGTCTCGGTCCCGCTGGATGCGTACTACGGCGCGCAGACCGAGCGGGGTCGCCGGAACTTCGACGTCTCGGGGCAGTTCATCGGCGACTTCCCGGGCTACGTCCACGCGATCGTCGAGGTCAAGAAGGCCGCGGCGCTGGCGAACGCCGACGTCGGGATTCTCCGGCAGCCGGTCGCGGACGCGATCTGCCAAGCGGCTGACGAGATCCTTGCCGGACGGTTCGATCGCAGCCAGTTTCCGATCGACATCATGAGCGCCGGCGGCGGGGTGTCGCCGAACATGAACGTCAACGAGGTGCTCGCCAACCGCGCCAACGAGATCCTCACCGGGAGCAAGGGCTACGAGCTCGTGCATCCCAACAACCACGTCAACACGGGCCAGTCGACGAGCGACGTCCTCGCGACGGCGATGAGCATCACGCTGCACCGCGACATCCTCGCGCTGGTCGCGAGCGTGCGGCTGCTCGAGGAGGTCATCGGCGAGAAGATCGACCAGTATCGCGACACGGTGAAGCTGTCGCGGACGTGCCTGCAGGATGCCGTGCCGGTGACGTTCGCACAGGAGTTCGGCGCGTATCGGGCCGTCGCGCATCGCGGCGTCGAGCGCCTGACCGCGGCGGCGGAGGCGTGCCTCGACATCCCGATGGGCGGCACGGTCGTCGGGACGGGCCTCGGCGTCGGCGCCGGCTATGTCGAGAGGATCTACCCGCGGCTGCGCGAGGTGACGGGTCTCGCCCTGCGCCGACACCCGAACTTCTTCGACGCGTTTCAGAACGGCGACGTGTTTCAGTACATCTCGACGACGTTCAAGGCGCTGGGCACGAACCTCTCGAAGATGTCCAAGGACCTGCGGCTGCTGGCGAGCGGGCCGCGGGTCGGCATGGCGGAGATCACGCTGCCGGCGGTGCAGGCGGGCTCCTCGTTTCTGCCGGGGAAGATCAATCCGGTGATGCCCGAGCTGATGGTGCAGATCGGCTATCAGGTGTGCGGCAACGACACCGTCGTGACGATGGCCGTCGAGGGCGCCGAGCTCGACTACAACGCGTGGACGGGCGTCATCGCCAAGAACCTGTTCGAGTCCTGCCGACTGCTGACCCACGGCATCCCGCTGTTCGCCGAGAAGTGCCTGCGCGGGCTGGAGGTTCGCGAGGAGCGCTGCCGCGACAGCGCCGAGAACACGCTTGCGCTGTCGTCGATCGTCGCCACGGTCTTCGGCTACGACGCCGGCGCGCGCGCCGCCTACCACGCGGCGAACAACGGCACGTCGATCCGCGAGGCCGCGACCGCGCTCGGCATCATGTCGCCCGCAGCGGCGCGCCGGCTGCTGGACCCGGCCGTGCTGACCGACGCCGGCCGCAGCGCGGCGCTCGTCGAGCAGATGCTCGCCGAGGAGCAGGCGCGTGCGGCGCGCGCGATCACCGGCCTGTCGCTGCCGGTGCGCCGAGCGATCCTCGACGTGGCCGGCACCGTCGCGCGCGCCGACGGCGAGGTCAGCTCACAGGAGCGCCAGGTCCTCGAGGTCGTCGGCGAGGCGCTGCATCTCGAGCCGGCCGCGGCGGGCATCGACAACGCCGTGGGCGATGCCCTGGACATCGACGCCGATGCGCTGACGCCCGACGACCGCCGGCTGGTCTACGCATGCGGCGCGTGGCTGGCAGGCGCGGACGGCGTGCTCGAGGACCGGGAGGCAACGATCCTCGATCGCCTGCGCGTGGCGCTCGCGCTCGACACCGACGCGATCGGCACCATCCAGGGGATCGTCGACCAGCTGCGCGGCGACCGGCGCGAGTACCTGCCGCGCTCCGAGGCGCTGCCCTGGTGGGAGGACTTCGCCGAGCTGCTCACGCAGGTGCTGCTCGAAGCGGCCACGCAGGAAGCGTGAGCGCAGGCCGAGCCTCTGCCGCACGCCGGAGGTGTCCCTGAGGGACACCTCCGATCCTGCGGCGCTGCGTGACGGCGCCGACATCCCGGCGTCTCCCGCACAACCCTCACGAGACACCCATCAGATCGGCCGCAGCAGCGTGATCCGCGAGGCGCCGAGCTCGGTGACGTAGAGGTTGCCGTTGCGGCGATCCTCGACGAGGTCCAGCGGATCGACGAACCCGGTCAGCCCGGGAATGCCCGTCTGGCCGGCGGAGATGTCGCCGTTGGTCGTGTTGGGCGTCAGGGCGATGATGTCGTCGCCGGCGCTGTAGCGCGTGACCAGCAGCTTGCCGCGCAGCGCGCCGCCGAATGTCGAGCTGCGGTACTCGATCGCGCCGTCGGGCGAGTAGTGCGCGCCGAAGCGATAGGCCGCGCCGCGGAAGTTGCGATCGGGCTGCACGCCGACGGGATACGCGGACACCTGGCTGGGGTCGGTGCCGGAGGTCGGGTTGGCGCCGTTGAGCGCCCACTCGCAGCGCTTGTCGTTGGGGTGGCCGTAGTAGCCGCCCTTGACGACGCGGTTGAGGTAGTCGTCCTGCGCCGTCGGGATGTCGGTCAGCGCCGGCACGGTCGGGCCGCTGTAGGCGCCGTTGGTCGCCGCGTCGATCCGCCTCTGGCACGAGGCGGGCAGCGGCGACGGCGTCGCCGGCGTGTTGCCGCCCGCTGCCGAGCCGTTGGTCGGCGCGTACAGCTGGCCGTTGGAGTGCCACACGAGGTCGAAGGCGTTGCGCAGGCCGGTGGCGTAGAGGGTGACCTTCGCGCCCGGTGCGAACGGGTCATAGCTGCCGCCGCTGTCGCTCTGGACGTTCAGCGGCGGCGCGCTGATGCTCGTGTCGATGCGCAGCACGGCGGCGTTGAGGACGTGCTCCTCGCGCAGGCCCCACTGGCTGTCGGGCGCACCCGCGGCGCTGTTGGAGCCCTGCGTCAGGTACAGCGCGCCGTCGGGTCCGAACGCGAGGCTGTTGGTCTCGTGGTCGCGCACCGAGCGCGGCAGCCCGACGACGTAGTCCTGCACGGTCTGCAGGTCGGCGCCGCTGAGGCGCGAGACCTTGCCCGTCCAGTCGGCGGCGTCGCTGAAGGCGGGGTCGTTGTCGGTGATCCAGAGGATCGGGTTCGTCGCGGTCGCGGCGGGATCGAACGCGAGCCCGAGGATCGTGCGCGCGCCGCCGGCGTTGGCGGTCCGCACGCTGTCGATGACCTGCGGCGCGCCCGTCGTGCCGTCGCCGTTGACCGCGAAGCGATAGATGTAGCCGTCGATCGTCGCGGCGTAGAGCTTGTTGTCGGGGCCCATCGCGACCGACGTGAAGGTCTGGCCCTGGGCGTTGGGCAGCGCGACCTGCTCGAACTGCGCGTCGATCGCCCCACCGCCGCTCAAGGTGCCCGATCCCGTCGTGAAGAAGCTCGTCTGCGGCAAGAACGCCGCGCCGCTGATGTCCTTGACGCCGCTGGTGATCTCGATGCGATAGATCGTGTTCGCGGCCAGCGGCGCCGTCGGCTGCAGGATGATCGCGTCGCCGCCGCCGGTCGTGTTGCGATTGGCCGCCACCGCCGCCCCGTCGCGATTGCGCGTGAGCTTCACCGTGCTGGCCGTGAGCGTCGCCTCGTCGACGCCCGAGCCGAGGTTCGGCAGGTGCACCTCGGCGGCGACCGCCGTGTCGCGCGGCACGTCGGTCTGCGCGTCGCTGGGGCTGATGCTCGACACCGACGGGCGCTGGAACGTCGAGTCGCTGACGACGTCGACGTAGTCGATCTTCGTGTTCAGCCCGCCGCGCGCGTCGATCGTCAGGCGCCCGTCGGAGACGTTGACCGTCCGCGTCGCGCTCATGAAGTGATCGGTCGGGGTCGGCTTGAAGCCCGCGATCGCGACCTTGCCCTCGATGTTGACGCGGTTGTTGGTGTCGATCGCGGTCCCGGCGTCGCCGACGGCCACGTTGACGGTGTAGGCGCCGTCCGGCACGGCGAGCTCCCACGCCCCGGGCGTGGTCACGACGCCCGACGGTGCGCCGGCGGCCGGGTACTGCATGTGCATGAACGTGTCCAGGCGCTGGTCGGTGACGACGTTGCGGTCGCGGCCGTTGCCGGTCAGGCTCAGTGCCACGTGGGTCGCGCCGAGGCTGTCCTCGCGCACCCAGCCCTGGCCCGTGGCCGCGGAGAACGCCGCGCCGCTGTCGGCCGTGTAGCCGGTCGGGACCGGAGCGGTCGCGGGTTGGAAGTTGACGGCCTTGCCGGTCGGCGGCTGCGGCGCTTGCGGCGTGACGCTGACGGTCGACGACGCCGCGCTCCTGTTGCCCGTCTGGTCGTAGGCGACGACGACGTAGGAGTACGTCGTGCCGTTGGAGACCGCGGTGTCGGTGTAGGCGTTGGTCTGCAACCGCGTCGCGTTCAGCGCCGTCCCCGCGGTCGTGTCGACTGGCAGCGAGGTGCCGCGGAAGATGTCGTAGCCGTCGAGGTCGGGCTCGGAGTTCGGGCTCCACGCGACCGACACGCGCGCGTCGCCGGGGTTGGCGACGACGTTCGACGGCGGCGCCGGCGCGGTCGTGTCGGCGGCCTGGCTGGCGATGTCGATGTAGTTGATCTTCGTGTTCGTGCCACCGCGCGCGTCGACCGTCAGCAGGCCGTCGCTGACGTGCACCGTGCCCGTGCCGGTGGCGAAGCGCTTCGAGCTCGTCGGCGTGAAGGCCGCGATCATCGGCACGCCCTCGACGTTGACCTGATGCACGGAGTCCAGCGCCGTTCCGGCGTCGCCGACGGACACGACGACCGAGTAGTCGCCCGCAGGGACGGCCAGCTGCCATGCCGCCGGGGTCGTGACGGCGGTCGCCGGCGCGCCCGCCGCCGGGTACTGCATGTGGATGAACGTGTCGAGGCGCTGGTCTGCGACCTTGTTGCGGTCGCGGGAGTTCCCCGACACGTCGAGCGGCACGGGGCTCGCGCCGTCGATGCTGTCCTCGCGGACCCAGCCCTGACCGGTGGCGGACGAGTACGCCGCGCCGCCGTCGGCGGTGTAGCCGGCCGGAACCGGCGCCCCCGCCGGCTGGAAGTTGACCTTCAGGTCGGTCGCGGCCGCCACGGCGCCGGCGCGCGGCGTCGCGCTGACGGGCGCTGGCGCGGCGGCGGCGTTGCCCGACGTGTCGCTCGCGGCGACGCGGTAGGAGTACGTGCTGCCGTTGGCGGCGCGCATGTCGGTGAATGTCGTCGTCGTCAGCGGCGTCGCGCCGTTGAGCGGCGTTCCCGAGGCCTTCGCCGAGCGCGACCTCGAGCGATAGACGTCGTAGCCGCGCAGGTCGGCCTGCCGGACGGCGCGCCAGCGCAGCGTGACCATCCCGTTGCCGGCCGTGGCGCGGACGTGGCGCGGCGCCGGCGGCGCGGCCGTGTCGGGCGCGGTCAGCCGCGTGACGCGGACGTAGTCGAGCTTGGAGTCCCCGCCGCCGAGCGTGGAGATCGTCAGCCGGCCGTCGATGACGCGCACGATCCGCGTCGCCACCGCGAGCCGCGAGCTGCGCGTCGCGGCGCGGCGCGCGGTCGCGACACGCCCCTCGACGTCGATGCGCTGCGCGCCGTGCAGGCGCGCGGCGGGGTCTCCGACTCCCACGACGACGCGGTAGATGGCCGACGGCAGGGCCAGCTCCCACGCCGCGGGCGTGGTCACCGCGCCGGGCCGCGCCGTGGCGCCGCGAGCCCACCGCACCTGGATGAAGCTGTCGACGCGCCGATCGAGGGTGAGGTTGCGCGCGACGGCGTTCGGCGAGACGTCGAGCGCGACGTGCGCGGGCCTGCTCAGGCTGTCGCGGCGGACCCAGCCCGAGCCGCGCGCCACGTCGTATCCCGCGCCGCTGTCGACCGCGTAGCCGAACGGCGCCAACCCTCCGGACGGCTGGAAGCTCGTGCTCGCCACGACCGCTGCGCCGGCGCCCGCGGGTAGGGCTGCGAGCCCGCCAGCAAGGAGCGTCGCGCAGCCGATGAGTCGTGCGAGCAGGCGGAGCCTGCCGAGCCGTGCGTTGGTTGTCATTCCCTGACCCCTGATCAGACTCCGACGCCCCTGCGCCGGTGAGTTGTGTGGCCAGAGTACAGGTCGCGGAGCCGTGCGCCAAGGCGCTACCGGCGGCCACGGCGCGGCCGCGAACGGCTCCGACCGGCCAGGACGGACGGGCCTGACCCGATTCGGGTGCATCACGCGACGCGATCCGCCGGCCCGCCGGCCGTTTCCGCAGCGCCGTCGGATTTTCTGGACGAACGTCCGATCGCGCCGCCGATGCCGCCATCAGCCGCGCGTCGCGAGTCCGCGGCCCATCCGTCCACGGGCTCGCGTATTGCGCCCGACCCCGTGTATGGGGGGCCGATGGGGCGCACATGCGACTCCAACCAACTCTGTCCAAGAACGTCCCGGCGACCATCGCCGGCGTCCTGATCGCCCTCTCGTTCTCGGCCGCGCAGGCCTCGATCGCGCAAGCCGCCGACACCACCGCGCCGGTCGCGGGCTGGAAGTCACCGGCCGCGGCCGCGACCGTCGCCGGACTGCTGTGGGAATCGGCCGCCTCCGGTCCATCGGGTGCCTGCGAGGCGACCGCTTCTGACAACGTGAAGGTCTCGAAGGTCATCTTCTATATCGACGCGACGCAGCTCAACACCGAGAACGTCGCGCCGTACAACTGCAAGCTCGACAGCAGGACCGTCGCCGACGGCAGCCACACGCTGAAGGTCGTCGCCTACGACGCCGCCGGTCACGCCACGTCCGCGCTGCGCACCGTCGCCGTCAAGAACGACGTCACCGCACCGGCGCTCGGCTGGAAGACCCCGGCCGCGAGCTCCACCGTCTCGGGCGTCCTGTGGGAGTCCTCGAACTCGGGCCTGGCGGGTCCGTGCGAGACGACCGCCACCGACGCCGTCGCCGTCTCGAAGGTGGTCTTCTTCGTCGATGCGACGCAGCTCAACACGGAGAACGTCGGACCGTACAACTGCAAGTTCGACAGCAAGACGGTCGCCGACGGCAGCCACACGCTGAAGGCCGTCGCCTACGACGCGTCGGGCAACAGCTCGACGTCCTCGCGCACGATCACCGTCAAGAACGACGTCACCGCACCGGCGCTCAGCTGGAAGACCCCGGCCGCCGGCGCGACGGTCGTCGGCACGCTGTCCGACGGCACCGGCTCCGGGCCCGGCGGTCCGTGCGAGACGACCGCGACCGACAACGTCGGCGTCGCGAAGACCGTCTACTCGATCGACTCGACCGAGCTCAACACCGACAGCACCGCTCCCTACAACTGCAAGCTCGACACGACGACCGTCGCCGACGGCAGCCACACCCTCAAGGCCGTGGCATACGACGCCGTCGGCAACAGCTCGACGTCGCTGCGCGGCGTCTTCGTCGACAACGTGCCGCCGGTCGACACGACACCGCCGACCGTCGGCTGGACGGCGCCGGCCGCGGGAGCGAGCGTGTCCGGCGTCCTGTGGGAGTCGGCCAACTCTGGCCCCGGGGGTCGCTGCGAGGTCGCGGCGTCCGACGACGTCGCGGTCGCGCGGGTCGTGTTCTCCGTCGACGGAACGGCGCTGAACGCCGACGACAGCGCCCCATATGACTGCCGCTTCGACACGACGACCGTCGCCGACGGCAGCCACACGCTGAAGGCCGTCGCCTACGACAGCGCCGACAACGCCTCGACCGCGTCGCGCACCGTCACGGTCGCCAACACGCCGGCCCCGCCGCCCGCCGACACGGCGCCGCCGGCCGTCAGCTGGACCAAGCCGGCCGACGGCGCGACCGTCGCGGGCTACATGTACGAAGCCGCGAACTCCGGCCCCTCCGGCGCGTGCGAGGTCAACGCAACCGACGCCGTCGGCGTGGCGAAGGTCGTCTTCTACCTCGACGGCGCGTTGCTCAACGACGAGAGCGGCGGACCGTACAACTGCAAGTTCGACACCACGGCCGTCTCGAACGGCGCGCACACGCTGAAGGCCGTCGCCTACGACGCCGCGGGCAACACGAGCTCGGCACAGCGCGGCGTGAACGTCCAGAACGCCACGCCGCCGCCTGGCGGCGGTCCCAACGGGGCGCTCGTGTTCCAGGAGGACTTCGACGGCCCCGCGGTCGACACGAGCATCTGGAGCCCGTACGTCAGCGCCGGCCACGCCGGCCACGGCCTGCGCCGCGCATCGGCGTTCTCACAGCAGAACGGCCAGCTCGTGATCACCGCGTCGTGGGACGGCACGAACATCACCAGCGGCGGCATGAAGCACCGCAAGGACTACCTCTACGGCAGCTTCGAGGCCCGCGTGCGCACCGAGGCCGACTCCACCGGCCAGCTCAGCGGCGTCTGCCTCACCTGGCCGCTGTCGAACCACAAGATCCCAGACGGCGAGAACGACTTCTACGAGACCGGGCACAACGCCGTTCGCAACCCGTTCTACACCTACGTCCACTACAGCACCGACGGGACGTCCGATCGCCAGTACCGGTTCGTCCACAACGCCGACGCGGCGGAGTGGCACGTCATGCGGATGGACTGGACGCACGACTCCATCAAGATCTACCGCGATGGCGTGCTCACCCACACGCTGACGGACCTCGCGGCGATCCCCGACGTCGCGCATCACCTGTCGCTGCAGCTCGACGCCTTCTCGAACCGGGCACTTCCCGGCCCGGTGAAGATGTACGTCGACTGGGTGAAGATCTACCACTAGTCCACGCGCATCGCTCGACGCGAACGCCCGGTCCTCGGACCGGGCGTTCGTGCGTCGAGTGACCGCCTGCGAGCGACCGCTCTAGCCGTAGATGCGGATGTAGTCCACGTACATCCTCACGGTCCGCGTCAGCTTGCGCTCATGGCGGGCGTCGAGCTGGATCGAGACGTGGTGCAGCACGTCGGGGATGACGGCCTCGTTCGTGACGGTCCACACGAGGTTTCCGTCGCGATAGATCTTCAGCGACTTCTGGCGCCAGTCCATCTCCATGATGTGCCACTCCGAGGCGTCGGCGGTGTGGACGAAGTACTTCTGCTGGTTGGTGATGCCGTAGTGGACGAACGACCGAAACGGCGTACGCGTGTTCAGTCCCGCGCCGGTCTCGTAGATGTCGTTCTCGGTGAACTGCGGCAGCCGCTGGAGCTTCGGCCACGTCAGCACGACGCCGCTCATCGTGCCCGTCGGATCGACGTCGGTCCGCACGCGGAACACGTAGCGACCGTACTTGTAGTCGACGCGATGTCTCATCCCGCCGGAGACGATCTGGCCGTCGACCATCTTCGCGGTCACGACGAGGTTGCCGTCGGCGAGCGAGAACGCGGATCCTCGCCGCAGGCCGTTGCCGGAGTGGCCCCGGCTGACGTACGGCGCCCACGCGTCCGTGTCGAGGCTCGTGCCGTTGAACTCGTCGCTGAACAGCAGCGGCGGGGGCGGGGCCGCGATGACGAACGCGCCCGAGGCGGTCTCCTTCGAGCCGTCGACCTTCTCGACCTGGGCGGTGACCGTGTGGTCGCCGGCAGACAGCGGGGCCAGCGAGAAGGCGACCGGGCTGCCGTCGCGGGCGGTGTTGACGAAGTCGTAGGGCGCCGTCTTCTCGATCTTGCTCGGGGCACGGCTCGTCGTCGGATCGTCGAGGTAGAACTTCACGCGCACGATGTCCTTGGTGACCGGTGTGACCGGTCCGAGGAAGACGTAGATCTGGTCGGATTGCGTATAGGATTGCCCGTTGAGCAGCGCCGCGCCGGAGCGATCGGCGGTGGTGCTGACCTGGATGGTGTAGGCGGAGGCAGCCTGTGCCGACGCCCCGCCAAGCGCGAGGACACAGACGAGCAGGCCGAAAGTGGCCCCGTTTCGTTGGCGCATTGACAACGTAGCGGCAGGCACGACATGATCCGGGCGACGAGGGCGTGCAGCGACGCCCCGTCGAAGACGACGAGCGGAAGCGACCACAGCGATCTCCCCTTGGGCCGGTGTGGAGTACAGAGAATGCCCGTCCTTGGACGCGGCGGGCATGGATAACCCTATAGGAAGTACGCACTAAATTGGCGCTGATTGGCGAATCGGCGGTTTTTCGTACCCTGAACTAGCCGTTCTTCATACCTAACGGCAGTATTCGTGCATCGGGGGTGACGCGTCCGCCGCTGCGTCGAACCAGTTCCCGTACGCTCCTGCGGTGACCACGAAGCATCAGCCCGCACGTGACGCAAGCGCCCGCGGTGCCGGCGCGCCGGGGGCCGACGCATGCTCGGTCTGATCCTCGCGGCCGGTGCCGGCCGGCGCCTCGGCCCGCTGACCCGCGATCAGCCGAAGACGTTGCTCGAGATCGACGACGGCCGCACGATCCTCGATCTCGCCCTCGGCAACCTCGCCGCGGTCGGCCTGCGCGAGGCGGTCATCGTCACGGGCTTCGCCGCCGGGTGCATCGACGAGCGGATCCCGGAGCTCGAGCGCCGCCACGGGCTCGCGCTGCGCTGCATCTTCAATCCGAAGGCCGAGGAGTGGAACAACGCCTACTCACTGTGGTGCGCGCGCGAGGCGTTCGCCGGCGGCGCGCTGCTGATCAACGGCGACACCGTGCACCCCGCCGCCGTCGAGCAGCGCCTGCTGGCGGCCGGCGACGGGGACCTCGTGATCGCGGTCGACGACGCCAAGGCGCTCGGCGACGAGGAGATGAAGGTGCGGCTGACCGCCGGCGGCACGCTCGCGGCGATCACGAAGCGGATGACGCCCGCGGCTGCCAGCGGCGAGTACATCGGGCTGGCGCGGATCGACGCCGCGGCGGCGCAGCCGCTCGCCGAGGCACTCGAAGCGACGTGGCGCCGCGACCCGTCGCTGTACTACGAGGACGGCTTCCAAGAGCTCGTCGACCGCGGCGCGCGCATCGCGATCGCATCCGTCGGGGGCCTGGAGTGGGCCGAGGTCGACGACGACGTCGACCTCGCGCGGGCGCGGGAGGTCGCGTGCCGCTGCTGACGCGGATGGTCGCGGCGCCGATGACGATCGACATCCGGGCCGGGGCGGTCGCCGGCCTCGTGCCGCTGCTGGCCGATCGCAGGATCTCGCGGGCGGGGCACGTCGCGATCGCCGTCGGCCCGGGACTCGGCGAGGAGATCGCCGAGCAGCTGGCGGGCGATCTCGCCAACGGCGAGCTGATCACGGTGCACGGCGGCACGCTCGAGGCGGCGTCGGACCTGGCGACGCGCCTGCGCAGCGGCTTCTACGACGCGCTCGTCGGCATCGGCGGCGGGCGCACGATCGACGTCGCCAAGTCGGCGGCGAGCATGACCGGGCTTCCGATGGTCGCCGTCGCGACGAACCTCGCCCACGACGGGATCGCGTCGCCGGTGTCCTCGCTCGTCGCCGGCGGGCGCAAGGCGTCGTTCGGCGTCAACCCGCCGATCGCGATCGTCGTCGACCTCGACTACGTGCGGCGCAGCCCGCCGGCGATGCGCCGGGGCGGCTTCGGCGACGTCGTCAGCAACCTGTCGGCGATCGCCGACTGGCGCATCGCCGAGCTGGCGTGTGGCGAGATCGTCGACGGCGTCGCGGTCACCTTCGCGCGCGCCGCCGCCGCCGCCGTGCTGCACCGCGAAGACAGCGTCGACTCGACGGACTTCCTCGTCGCGCTCGCCGAGGCGCTCGTGCTGTCGGGCCTGGCGATGGTGACGGCGGGCAGCAGCCGCCCCTGCAGCGGCGCCGAGCACGAGATCGTCCACGCCATCGACCACCTGTTCCCCGGCACGGCGAACCACGGCGAGCTGGTCGCCGTCGCGACGCTGTTCGCCTGCGATCTGCGCGGCGACGAGCGGCTCACGACGACGCTCGACGCGGCGCTCGCGCGCCACGAGCTGCCGCGGCTGCCGGCCGACCTCGGCCTGACCGACGAGCAGTTCGTCGAGGCCGTCGTCGCCGCGCCGGCGACGCGACCCGATCGCTTCACGATCCTCGAGCAGCTCGAGCTCGACGAGGCCGCGGCGACGCGCCGCGTGAGCGAGTTCCTCGACGCCTTCGGCGGCTGACCGCGGGCGCGAGCCCGGGCCTCAGGCTCGGCCGGCCGGCGCAGCCGTGGCGCGTGCGCCGGAGGCGATGAAGTCCTGCAGGCGAGCGCCGGCGTCGCCGCGGTAGCCGTTCCAGACGAGCTCGCGGATCTCCTGCACGCGCGGGTCCGCCGGCGACGACGGCCCCAGCCGCCCGACGGCGTCGTAGAGCTCCTGCGCCGTGTACAGCAGCGGTCCGGGCATCATCGTCTCGGGCTCGAAGTACAGGCCGCGCCCGTGGCGGTAGTGCTCGAGATCCGGGACGAAGTACAGGATCGGGCGGTCGAGCAGCATGAAGTCGAACGCCACCGAGGAGTAGTCGGTGATCAGCGCGGAGCACAGCGGCAGGTAGACGTTGAGGTCGTCGTCGGGGTGCAGGACGACCGCGTGGCCCTCGGGGAGCGTCAGCGTCGTGTTGAAGTGCGGCTTGAACAGCAGCACGCCGCCCTGCGCCGCCACGACCTCGGCGAGACGCTCGATCGACAGGCCGCTGCGCTGCATGAACGGCGAGTCGTCGTCGCGCCAGGTCGGGAAGTAGCCGATCACGAAGGGGGCGTCGCGCACGCGCCGCCAGGTGCGCGGCTCCTTGATGAGGACCTCGTTCGCGGGCTCGTCCTGGGCGGCGAAGAAGTGGTCCGAGCGGGGATAGCCGAAGTCCAGGCAGCGATCGCGCGCGACGCCGAAGGCCGACGCGAAGCAGCGCTCGGAGATGAACGGCGACGTCGACAGGACGGCGTCGGGGACGCGCGTCTCGTCGGCGAAGGCCATCGCGCGCGGCGAGCGCGCCGAGCCGTACATGAACGACATCGGGCTGTTGAGGATGTCGCGCTCGATCGTCTTCAGCGGGATCCCGTGCCAGAGGTTCAGCAGCCGCGCGCCGTCGTGCGCCCAGCGGTTGACGTCGGACACGTAGGCCGTGACGACGTACCACTCGGCCTGCAGGCAGGCGCGCAGGCCCGCGCGGGAGATCCGCAGCTCGGCCTCGTAGCCCGCCGCTCGCAGGCGCTCGACGACCTCGCGCGAGCCGCTGATCCAGACGCAGCGCAGTCCCGGCGCGCCGGACAGCTGCAGGAACAGGTAGGCCGAGTTGTCGGCGAAGCGGTCCAGCGGAGCGCCGAAGGCGACCAGGCCGCGCTCTCGCGGCAGCCGGCGCACGAGCTCGCGCGCGAGCAGCCGCAGCGGCAGCTGCAGCAGCCGGGGCACGACGATCAGCCGCGCGCCGCCGAAGCGGCGGACGAAGATCCGCACGTACTTGTTCTTGCGGACGCGCGCCATGCTTCAGGCGCGGCGCGATCCGGGCGGCTGGGCCCGGGGGATGTGGTTGGGACGCAAGAGGGGATGTTCGCGGATGGCGACGGCGGGGTGGCGCCGACGCTCCGTGCAGCAGCATAGACTGGCCCGCCCCGCCGCCGGCGCACACGCCGGCCGCAGATCGGGCCCAACGACCAGCCGGACACGTCCGGCGCCAGGCCGTCCGTGCGACTCCTGCTTGCCACAGACCACTACCTGCCGTTCATCGGCGGCGCCCATCGCCAGACGCATCTGCTCGCGCGTCACATGGTCTCGCGCGGGCACGACGTGGCCGTCGTCACGCCCTGGCACGGCGGGCTGCCGACGCGCGAGGACGACGACGGCATCGACGTGCACCGCGTGCGCCAGCTGCGCACCGTGGTCCCGGCGCTCGTGCGCGACGCCAGCCAGCGCCACCAGCCGCCGTTTCCCGATCCGGTCTCGATCCCGGCCCTGCGCCGCGTCCTGCGCGAGACCCGACCCGAGCTCGTCCACGTCAACGGCTGGCTGGCCTTCTCGCTGACGGCCGCGCTGGCCGGCAGGCGCGTCCCACTGCTCGTGTCCGCTCGCGAGTACACCTACTTCTGCGCCACGCGGACGATGCTGCATCAGGGCCTGCCGTGCAGCGGCCCTGCCCCGCGCAAGTGCCTGGCCTGCGCCGCCGACTACTACGGCACGGCGAAGGGCGTCGTGACGGCCGCGAGCGTCGCGGCCGGGCGGCCGCTGCTGGCTCGCAAGATGACGGGCCTGCACAGCGTCAGCACGTACGTGCACGACGTCACGCTGGAGTACCTCTGCGGCGGCAGCGAGGCCGCCGCCGCACGTGGGCTCGTGCAGGCGACGATCCCGAGCGTCCTCGACGCCACGGTCGACGTGCACGACGAGCGCGTCGACGCGTGCCTCGCGGGGCTGCCGGCCGAGCCGTACATCATGTTCGTCGGCGCGTTTCGCGAGGCGAAGGGCCTCGACGTGCTGTTCGACGCCTACGGTCGGCTGGACGCGCCGCCGCCGCTGGTGCTCATGGGCACGATCAAGCGCGACTCGCCCAAGGTCTTCCCGCCGGGCGCGACGATCGTCACCGACGTTCCGCACGCGGCCGTCATGGCGGCGTGGAAGGGCGCCATGTTCGGCGTCATGCCATCGCGCTGGCCCGAGCCGTTGGGGATGGTCCTGGCCGAGGCGTTGAGCATGGGCCGGCCGGTCATCGGGACGCAGGTCGGCGGGCACGCCGACATCGTCGACGAGGCCAGCGGGATCCTCGTCCCCCAGGGTGACGCGGGCGCGCTCGCGGCGGCGATGCGGACGCTGATCGACGATCCGCAGCTGCGGGCGAGGATGGGCCGCGCCGCCGGCGAGCGCGCGAAGACGTTCGCCGCCGAGGCGGTGCTGCCGCGCTACGAGGAGCTCTACCGCAGCATGCTCGCGCAAGAGGATCCGGCCGCCGCGGCGTCCGGCGACGAGACCTGAAGCTTGCCGCGCGCCGACCCGTTCCTGCGCACGGCCTACAGCCTCATCCTCAACGTCGGCCTCAGCGCCGTGCTCGGATTCGGCTTCTGGATCGCCGCCGCGCGCATGCTCCCGACCGCGGCGGTCGGCCGCGACAGCGCGCTGGTGTCCTCGATGATCGCGCTGTCGGCGATCTGCCAGCTGAACCTCGCCGCCGGGATCTACCGCTTCCTGCCGAGCACGCGCCTGCATCCCGGACGCGTCATCGCCGGCGTCTACGGCGCGACCGGCGCCGTCGCGGCGATCGCGGGCACGGGGTTCGTGCTCGTCGCGCCGCGCGTCTCGCACGACTACGCCTTCCTGCGCGAGCAGCCGTGGACCGCCGCGCTGTACGTCGCGGCCGTCGTGCTGTGGGGGGTCTTCAACCTCCAGGACGCCGCCCTCACCGCGCTGCGCCGCGCGCCGTGGGTGCCGATGGAGAACGCGACCTTCGGGGTCCTGAAGATCGCGCTGCTGCCGCTGCTGCTGGCGGTCAGCGTCAGCCACTCGATCTTCGTCAGCTGGGTCATCCCGATGGTCCTGCTGCTGATCCCGATGAACCTGCTGCTGTTCCTCAAGGCGATCCCCGGCCGCCCGCAGGCCGGCGACCACGAGTCGCCGCTGGAGCAGTTCGGTCGACGCGGGCTGGCGCGCTACCTCGCCCAGGACTACCTCGCGACGATCTTCGTCCAGACCGCGACGATGATGCTGCCCGCGGTCGTGGTCGCCGTCATCGGCAGCAGCCAAGGAGCGCAGTTCTACGTCGCGTTCGTCATCGTCAGCGCGTTCGACCTGCTGTTCGTCAACGTCACCTACGCGCTGACGGTCGAGGGCGGCATCGACGCCCAGCGCTTCCCGATCATGGTCCGCGCGGCCGTGCGGCGCTTCGGCGCGATGCTCGCCGCGGGCGTCACGGTGCTCGTCGCGGGCGCGACGCTCGTCCTGCAGCCGTTCGGCGGCACGTACGTCGAGTCAAGCTCGACGGCGCTGCGGCTGCTGGCCTGCGCGAGCATCGCGCGCGCCGTGCTGACGCTGTACGTCGGGATCAGCCGCGTCGAGGGCCGTCCGTCGCGCAACGTCGCGATCCAGGGGCTCGTGCTCGTGTCGGTGATGAGCCTGACCGTGATCCTCGGCCGCGGCCACGGCGTGACCGGCGTGGCCGCCGCGTGGCTGGCGGCCAACGCCCTCGCCGCGAGCGTCGCCCTGCCGCACGTCATCGGCACCGTCCGGCGCGGCGGGCGCCTGGCGCGCGAGCCTCGGGACGCGGGCGTGGTACCGGGTTAGAGCTCGGGCCGGATGGCCTCGGGCGTGCGGCGCCCGCGGGCCCAGGCCACGGCGCGACCGCGGGCGAAGCCGGCCGTCGTACAGCCGAGGCCGATGACGATCATGCTCGCCCGGGCCAGCCCGGCGGCGTCGCCGCGGACGGCGTCGCGCAGGCCGCGCACGACCCCCGCGCCGAGCGCGCGGACGACGTACGCGCGCTCGCTGGAGAGGCCGTCCTTGTCGCCGACCATCCCGGTGACGAGCGCCTTCGACACGCCCTCCGCCCAGCAGCGCGACGTGTAGTAGCTCCAGGTCGCACGGTCCGACGGCACGTGATGGTCGACCCGCGCCGCCGGCAGGTAGAGGATGATCGCGCCGGGAACCGTCTGGCGCAGCCGGATCGAGAACTCCGTCTCCTCGCAGCCCAGCGGCGTCCTGCCGACGCGGCCGATGCCCTCGGTGAAGGCCCCCGCGCGGGCGAACGCCTCGCTGCGAAACGCCATGTTGGCGCCGATCGGGTTGCGGATCGGTCCCGGCTGCACCGGAAGGCCGACGTAGCTCGCTCCGACCGTCCACAGGAACTCCCCCGGCAGCCAGCGCGGCGGCGCGCCCTCCCACGCCGGCAGCGCGGCGCCGCCGGCGCCCATCACGAGCGGGTCCGAGAACGGGGCCAGCAGAATCGCCAGCCAGTCGGGGTGGCCGGCGGCGTCGTCGTCGAGGAAGACCAGCACGTCGCCGGCGCAGTGGCGCACGCCCGTGTTGCGGGCGCCGGACAGGCCCTGGGCGTCCTCGTTGGCCACGACGTGCGCGTCCGGGAACGTCGCGCGCGAGCGCGCGAGCAGCTCCGGGTTGTGGTCGATGACGAGCACGATCTGCTCCGGGGGCGCGCTCTGGCCGCGAATCGACTCGATCGCCTCGACGAGCAGCTGCCAGCGCCGGTCGGTGTACGCGCACACGATCACGCTGACCGACGGCTCCGCCGCGCCGGCACCATGACGCACGCGGGGCGGGGCGGCGTCCATGCATGGAGTGTGGCACGACCGCCGCGAGGGCGAGCCTGGTCGACGTCTGGCCGGCGCGGGCTCCCGGCGACGGGGCCTACGAGCGGGGCGCAGCGGCTACTGGTAGACGCGGATGTAGTCCAGCCACATGTGCACCGGCTGGGTGAGCGTGTGCGTCGCCCGCGCGTCGAGCTGGATCGACAGGTGATGCAGGTTGTCGGCGATGATCGCCGGGTCGCTGACGCTCCACGCGAGGGCGTTGTCGATGTAGATCTCCAGCAGGTTCGGATACCACTCCATCGCGATCACGTGCCACTGCGAGGGGTCGACGTCGTGCGTGACCCACTTCTGCCAGTTGGCCGCGCCGAAGTGGATGAAGGAGTCGAACGCGCTGCGGTTGTTGACCCGCGTGCCGGTCTCGTACATGTCGTTCTCGGTGAACTCCGGCGTGCGCTTGTTCTGGTCCTGCGGCCAGGTCAGCACGACGCCGCTCATCGTGCCGGTCGGATCGGGCTCGGTCCGGACGCGGAACTCGACGCGCCCGTACGTGAACTCCGCGCGGTTGGCCATGCCGCCCGACACGATCACGCCGTTCTCCATCTTCGCCGTCACGACGAGGTTGCCCTGGCCGTCGAGCGCGAACGCCGTCGGCCGGCGCAGGCCGAACCCGTCGTGTCCGACGCTGTTGTAGATGCGCCACTTGACCGGGTCCAACGACGCGCCGTTGAACTCGTCCGACAGGACGAGCTTGCGGGCGCCCGGCGCGACCGGGGCGCCCGCGACCGGCGCCACGGTCCCCGGCGCGAGGATGATCGGGGGGGTCGCGGTGTTGGGGGACGGCCGCCCCGACGCGCCGCCGGGGCGCTTGAGGATCGTCCAGGAGCGGCGCGCGAACACAGTCCGGCCGCGGCTGCGCGCGCGCGCGACGAACGTGTGCCTGCCGGCGCTCATGCCCGTGTACTTCACGCGCGTGCGGCAGGCCTTGTACCGCTGCGCGTCGCGGCGGCAGAAGACCTTCGTCGACCGCGACTTGACGCGGAACACGGCGTCGCTGCTGGTCGTGCGACCCGACGGACCGGCGACGATCCGCACGAGCGCGAGCTGCCCGCTCAACACCGGCTGGGCGACGGCGACCGCGGCGCACACCAGTGGTATGGCGGCCAGCAGGATTGTCCGGCGAGGGAGGTGGCGCAGTCGCGTGATGTCGAGTCCGTTCCGTTCCGGTCTGGCATGGCCGTGCGCGTCGAACCGCGCGGCTGACGATACCAAGAGCGACGGGTTCGCAGCCACCCACGGGCGCCAGCTTGCGCCGGGCCGATGGGGTCCGCGCGGCGACGCGGGAGGGTCGTCCGGCGCCGGCCACATACGATGCACGCGATGCGCGCGATCGACACCCGTCGCCCCGCCGTCTTCGAGTAGTGAAGGACGCGTTGCTGGACCTTGGGCGCAGGGTGGCGCTGGCACGGCCGGCCGTGCGGCGCGCGCGGCTGACGGCCGCCCACGCCCGCCGCGAGCGGCGCCTGATCGAGCAGCGCGCGCAGGCGGCGCTCGATCGTGCCACGGCGCGGCGACCGCGAGCGCGCCCGGGAGGCCGTACGCGGACGCTGACGGTGCCCGCCGACCGCCTCCTGCTCGGTGGCGACGGCGCCGGCCGTCCGGAAGAGCTGGTCCGCCTGACGGGAGATCTCGCACGGCCATCCCAGCCGCTCGCGCGGTGGCCGCACGACGCGGCGGACGGCGCGGAATCGGCGGCCGCGCCCGTGAGGGTGGTCGCGGTCAAGCGCTCGGACTGCTTCATGGTGCTCAGCGGTCATCGTCGCGCCGCGCTCGCCCACGCCGCGGGTGCGGACGAGCTCGACGTCGAGCTCGTCGCCGGCTCGCGCTGGACGCCGTTCGCGCACGTGGTCCTCGACATGGGCTGGCTCGACAGCCGCGCGGAGCTCTACCAGCCCGTCGCCTCGCCGGAGTTCGAGCGCTGGCCGGTCGTGCGCGCGTGCCGCGACCGCCTCGAGGACATGGTCGACTTCCTGTCCGAGCACGGCCCCGCCCCCGGCAGCCAGGCGTCGTACCTCGACGTGGCCTCGTGCTATGGCTGGTTCGTCGCGCAGATGCTCGAGCGCGGCTACGACGCGCGCGGGATCGAGCTCGAGCGCGTCGCACCGCAGATCGGCGCGGCGGCGTACGGCCTCGACGCGTCGCGGATCGCCGTCGGGGACTCCGTCGTGCTGCTCGAGAGCCGTGCGCCGGCGGACGTCGTGTCGTGCTTCAGCCTCGCGCACCACTTCGTCCTGGGCCGCGGCAGCTGCTCGGCCGAGGAGCTCGTCGGGCTGCTCGCGCGGCGCACGCGTCGGGTCCTGTTCTTCGAGATGGGGCAGGAGCACGAGGCGTGGTTTCGCCACTCGCTGGCCGGCTGGGACGCCGACGGGGTGCGCACGTGGCTCTTGCGGCACACGGACTTCGACGAGGTCGTCGCGATCGGGGTCGACCAGGACTCGCGCCCGCCCTACGAGGACAACTACGGTCGGACGCTGTTCGCCTGCGTGCGCCGCCGGGGCTGACCGGCGCGCCGCTGGGCGAGGCCGGAGCCCAGCTCCTCGAGCAGTGCGACGTAGTTGAGCGCCGCGTAGCCGACGAAGTACGGGATCCACTGCGGCTGCAGGTGAGCGAGGCTGTTGGCGACGCCCCAGACGAAGCCGCCGAGCGGCAGCGCCAGCAGCGGCAGCGCCCTGACGCGGTGCTCGAGCACCATGCGCCCGAGGCCGCGGCCATCCATCGTCCATTGCTCGCGAGCCGCCGCGAACGAGTCCTCGAAGCGATGCGCCACGACGACGCGGCGCGAGACGCCGATGCGGGCGGCGCTGCGTCGCAGGCGCCAGCGCAGGTCGATGTCCTCGCCGGAGGAGAACCGCTCGTCGAAGCCGAGCGCGAGCAGCGTCGAACGCTCCATGACCGTCGTCACGACGCCGAACCAGTGCTTGCTGCGCCCGCCGCTGTGGTGATGCACCAGCGCCCGCCCCCAGTAGCCCGGGCCCGAGACGCTGTGGAGCCCTGCCTGAAGGGCCGTGTAGTCGCCCTCCAAGAGCTCGTTCAGCAGGTCGCCGATCGCTCCCGCCGGGAGCACGACGTCGGCGTCGACGAGCGCCACCCAGCGCGACGTGGCGGCCTGCACGCCGATCATCCGTGCCACCGGCAGCCCGCGCCCTCCGTCCGACAGGACCAGATCGGCGTGGCGGCGCGCGACCTCGCGGCTGGCATCGGTCGAGTTGCCGTCGATGACGATGACCTCGCGCGGGTTGGACGCACGGACCGAGGCCAGGCACTCGTCGAGCAGGTGCGCGGCGTTGCGCGCGGGCACGATCACGGAGACGTCGAGCGTCTCCCCTCGTTCGGTTCTCGCCGTCGGCGCGGACGGCCAACGGGCATCCGTTGCGGGGCGCACGTACCCGCCTGGCACGTGCCGTCGTCGCGTGAGCACCCGTCAAAGGCTAACGAGGCGTAGGGCCGGAGGATCTCCGGCGCGGCCGCGGCGTCGTCGGGCGCCACGCGGGGCCGCGCCCGTGCGGCGATCGCCGATCGGCCATCGCCGCAGCAGGGCGCGTCTATCATCTGCCGATGAGCTCGCCGGAGGCGACCATCGACGGCATGCCCGAGCCTCGCCACGAGAGCCTGTTCTCCCCGCGCGTGGCCGCCGCCCTGCGGCTGGTCGCGATCGCGATCGCGGCGTGTGCCGCGATGGCCGCGGTCGCGGCCGACTGGCAGTCCCCGCTGCGGACCGGGCTGGTGATCGCCTTCGCGCTGTTCGTGCCGGGGCTCGCGGTCACCGAGCTGCTGCAGATCGAGGACGCGATGCAGCGCCTAGCGATCGCCACCGGCGCGAGCATCGCGATCGAGACGCTCGTGGCCGTCGTGCTGCTCTACACCGGGCTGTTCTCCGCCGGCACCGCGTGCGTCGTGGTCTTCGCCATCACGTGCGTCACGCTGCTCGCAGCCGTGGTTCGCGGCCTCCTGCGCCCGCCGGGCCGGGACGCCGGATCACCGCACGTCGCGCCGTGACGGGGCTGCTGCCGCCGGTCGTGCGGCACGCGATCGAGGATCAGTCGGTCTACGCGGCGTCGGAGTCCTTCGGGATCGTCGCGCTGATCGTGCTCGTCGTGCTGCTGCTCGAGTGGGAGGCGCTGCGGGTGACGCGCGGGTCGTCGGGTCGCGCGACCGTGCTGTCGGCGGTCGTCGCACCGCTGCTGCTCGCCGTGATGCTGACGGTCGTCCTGCGCGTCACGGCGCTGCTGCCCTGAGCGATGAGCGCATGACCGACGACGGGAACCTCGGCGCCTTCGACACGCGAGCGCGCCTGTACGTCGCGGCGGTGCTGGCGAGCAGTGCCGCGATCGTCGCGATCGAGGCGGCGCTCGTCGTCCCCGGCCACGTGCTCGAGGCCCAGATCGCGCACGCGGTGCTGCTGTTCGTGCTCGTCAACGCGGGGCCGCGGCGCGACCGGGTCCTGTCGCAGCGCGCGGGCGCGGCGCTCGCCGCGCTGCGTGCGCTGTCGCTCGTGCCGCTGATCCGCGTCGTCGCGCTGGGGCTGCCGATGCGCAGCTGGAGCGAACCCGTCTCCGTCCTGGCGATCGCGCTGCCGGTGACGATCGTCGCGCTGCGGCTCGCCCCGCTGGTCGGGTTGCAGCGGCGGCGCATGCTGTGGATCGGTCCGGCGTTCGCGCACCTCTACGCGATCACGGCGGGGTGCGTGCTCGGCCTCGTCGCCTACCTCGTCGGCGCACCGAAGCTGTGGGCCGCCGGAGCCGCCGAGGGCGACGTCGCCGCGGCGATCCTCGCCGCGGTCGCGGCCGCGTGCTGCGAGGAGCTCGTCTTCCGCAGCCTCGTGCAGAGCACGCTGCAGCGCGCGATCGGCCGCGTCGGGATCCTCGTCGCGGCCGCGATCTTCGCCGCGAGCTACCTCGACACGGGCCCTACGGCGCTCGTGCTGACGTTCGCGCTCGCGGGCGTCGTCTTCAGCGGCGCCTTCGCGCGCAGCGGCGCGCTGATCGGCGTCATGGCCGGGCACGTGATCCTCGTCGTCAGCGCCGGCGCCGTCTGGCCGGCGCTGCTTCACGACCGCGCGCTCGAGCCCTACCGCATGTCGACGACGATCGCCTTGGCCGTCGCGATCGCCGTCGCCGGCGGGGTCGCGTTGCGCGGGCGGCCGGCGTCCGGCCAGTTCTCCCCCGAGGGCCCGCGCTGACGACGTCCTCCGTCAGGCGGCGACCTCGCCTGCGACCGGCACGGCCTCCGGCGCGAGCGCGACCGGCGAGGCGGTCGAGACCTTCTCGGAGCGGCGCTCGTTGTAGAGCAGCGCGAGGATGCGCCAACCGTCGCGAAACGTGCGCAGGTTGCTCTCGCCGTGGATTCGACGATCCTCGTAGCAGGCGACCTCGGAGATCTTCAGCCCCGCACGTGCGGCGCGGATGTACATGATCGTCTCGCCCTCGAAGCCGCTGGCGTCGTTGACGACGTACGGGAGGCAGTGACGCCAGAAGGCGTTGAAGCCGTACGTGATGTCGGTCACGGCCGTCCCGTGCATGAGGTTCGCGGCCATGCCGAGCGCCCTGTTGCCGGCCCCGCGCAGCAGCGTGAAGTCGGCGCTGCCGCCGCCCTTCAACGAGCGCGAGCCCTTGACGAAGTCCGCTCCCGCGTCCAGCGCGTCGACGAAGCTCTCGATCTCGCTCGCCCGCTGCGAGCCGTCGGCGTCGAGCGTGACGATCATGTCCCCGCGCGAGGCCGCGAAGCCGGCGAACAGCGCGTCGCCCTTGCCGCGGCCCGGCTGGCGCATGACGACCGCGGACGGGCGCAGCCTGCGCGCCACCTCCATCGTGCCGTCGGTCGACCCGCCGTCGACGATGATGACCTCGTAGTCCTCCGACACCTGCGACAGCACGTGCGGGAGGTTCGCGGCCTCGTTCATCGTCGGGATGACGACGCTCACGCGCGGCGCGCGCCCGACGGTCGGCGACGTGCGCGAAAAGCGGTGGTACTTCGGCCGCGCGACGCCGTCGCCGTCGGTGCGCCGGGCCTCGATCTCCGGCGGCGCCGTCTCGTCGGTGTCCCTTGCAGCAGATCCGTGCCCAGCGTGGTTGGTCATGTGCTCCATGCCCGATCTCCCTTCGCCCCTGCAGGCGTGATCCAAACCGTTGACGTGTGCGACCACCTGGGACCTTCCGCACACTTTTCCCTGTCGAAGCGGTGAGGCTAGAATGCTGAAATTAGGCCGGAGTTTGATCTGCGTGTAGATTCCGATTAGACGGCGCCAAGCCCGTCGAATTTCGGTACGAATTGCTCTCGATTCCGGTCGATCACCGCATCACGAAGCCCGCGCGATGCGCCTGTACCCAGACGATTCAAATACAACCGCCGAGGACCTGCTCGACGCGCTGCCCTACGGCGTCGTCGTGCTCGACGCCGATCAAGAGGTCGTCGCGGCGAACGCCGCCGCCTACGCGCTCGTGCCGGCGCTCGCCGCGGAGTCGAAACGGTGCCACAACCTGTATCCGTGCCGTGACACCGGCGGCCCCTGCGAGCGCGACTGCTTCGCCCTGCGCGCGGCCGAGTCCGGCAAGCCGAGCACGGAGATCCGCATCGACACCGCCGGCGGGATCTCTCCCGGCGCGCTGTGGGTCACGGCGGCGCCGCTGCCACGGGGACCGGGAGCGATCATCCACCTGCGCCCCGGATGGCGCGGCGATCGCCGCCGTCGCTCCGCCATCGGCGCGCAGGACGATCCCGAGCTGCGCATCCGCACGCTCGGCCGCACGCACGTCGAGGCGCTCGAGGACTCGCTCGACGACGACTGGCTGAGCCAGCGGCCGGGCCAGATCCTGAAGTACCTCGTCTGCGAGCGCTCGCGCGTCGTCATGGTCGACGAGATCGCCGAGACGTTCTGGCCCGACAGCGGCCCCAGGGCCGTCGGCAACACGCGCTATGCGATCCACCGCCTGCGCTCGAAGCTCGAGCCGCGGCGCGCCGCCCACGTCGCTCCGGCGTTCGTCGTGGCTCGCGGTGGCGGCTACGCCCTGGATCGCACCCGCATCTGGATCGACGCCGACGAGTTCGAGCGCGCGGTCGCCCAGGGCCAGGCGGCGATGTCGCGGCTCGCGCCGGGCGCCGCCGCCCAGCATCTCGAGCGCGCGATGTCGCTGTACCGCGGCTCGTTCCTCGCCGACGAGCCGTACTCGCACTGGGCCACCGACGAGCGCAACAACCTCGCCAGCTTGGCGATCTACGCGCTGCACGTGTTGACCGCACTCGCCCGCGAGCGCGGCAACGGCCCGGACGCGATCTTGCACCTGCAGCGCCTGGCGGAGCTCGAGCCGCTCGACGGCGGCGTCCATCGCGAGCTCATCCAGGCACTGATGGGGGAGGGCCGCAGCGGCGACGCCAAGCGCCGCTTCGACCAGTTCGCGCATCGCCTGCGCCGCGATCTGGGCCAGGAGCCCGA
>JAWVGK010000475.1:0-4339 GCA_033855155.1 Solirubrobacteraceae bacterium
CCCTCCATCCCGTAGATGCACAGGTACGCGCCGCCGATGCCGACCGCGTTCTCCGGCGTCCACGTCCGCGCCGGGTTGTACTTCGTCGTCACGAGCCGGTGGCGCGGATCCAGCGGCGTCGCCACCGGCGCGCCGAGGTACACGTCGCCGAGGCCGAGCACGAGGTAGTCGGCGTCGTAGACGATCCGGCGCACGTCGTCGACGGACTCCAAGCCGTTGACGCGGCGGATGAACTCGATGTTCCACGGACACCACGGCGCGTCGGAGCGCACGCCCGACACGTAGCGGGCGGTCGCCTCGCGCGTGGCGGGATCGTCCCAGGACAGCGGCAGGTGCACGACGCGGCTGGGCACGGCGAGCTCGTGCGTCGGCGCCAGCTCGTCCTCGACCTCCTGCACGATCGACAGCAGCCGCCCGACCGGCAGGCGGTCGGGGTCGACGTGGACCTGCAGCGAGCGGATCCCCGGCGTCAGGTCGACGACGCCCCGCAACCCGTCGGCGGCCAGGCGCTCGGCGAGCGCGTGGACGCGCATCCGCAGCCCGAGGTCGAGCACCATCGGCCCGTACTCGACGAGCAGGTTGTCGTCGCCGCTACGCCGGTAGGTGACCTGCGGCGCGTCGTCGCTCGCCGGCCGGCGCCCGAGCACGCCGTTGTCGCGATCCTCGGCGCGAAGGCCGCGCGGCGCCCGCGCCCGCGCCGGCGGCGTCGCGCCCGCGGCCGAGCGCATCGCGGCGGCATCGTCCTCGCCGACGGCGACGAAGCGCACCGTGTCGCCCGGGCGCAGCTGGCCGAGCTTCCAGCGCTGCGCGGTGACGACGGTCGCGGGGCAGACGAAGCCGCCGAGGCTCGGCCCGTCGGGCCCCAGCACGATCGGCACGTCGCCGGTGAAGTCGACGGCGCCGACGCTGTAGGGCGTGTCGTGGATGTTCGACGGATGCAGGCCGGCGTCGCCGCCGTCCGGGCGCGCCCACGCCGGCCGCGGGCCGACCAGCCGCACGCCGGTGCGGTCGGAGTTGAAGTGTACTTCCCAGCGGTGCTCGTAGAACGTCGCGATGTCCGCCTCCGTGAAGAACTCGGGCGCGGCATGCGGACCCTCGACGACCGCGATCTCCCAGTCGCCGGTCAGCGTCGAGCGCTCGGCATCCGGGACGGCGCGGGCCGGTGCGCTGCCGGCCGGCTGCTGGCGCGCGCTCAGCACGTCGCCGCCACGCAGCACGCGACCGCCGTGGCCGCCGAACACGCCGAGCGTGAACGTCGACGCGCTGCCGAGGTAGTCGGGCACGTCGAGGCCGCCCGCGACGAGCACGTACGCGCGCAGCCCGAGCCCCGCGATCGTGCCGACGTCGAGGACGCCGCCGGCCGGCACGGCGATCGGCTCCCAGCGCGCGACCGGTTCGCCGTCGAGCGTCACCGGCGCCTCCGCCCCGCAGACGCAGACGGTCGTCGCGGCGCTGAAGCGCAGGGTCGGCCCGTCGATCGTGCACTCCAGCCCCGCGCTGGACTCGGCGTTGCCGAGCGCGCGGTTGCCGGCGCGAAACGAGCGATCGTCGATCGCGCCCGACGGCGGCACGCCGACCGCCCACAGGCCCGTGCGCCCGGGCCAGTCCTGGACCGTCGTCATGCGTCCCGCGCGCACGACCTCGATCCGCGGCTGGTCCTCGACGATCGACGCGAGCGTCTCCGTGCTGTGGCGGGCGTCGCGGAACGCCGGCGTCGCGATCGCCGCGCGCAGCAGGCCGAGGTTCGTGCGAATGCCGCCGATTCGCGTGCGTCGCAGGCCGCTGGCGAGCCGCCGCAGCGCCTGCTCGCGCGTGGCGCCGGTCGCGACGAGCTTCGCCAGCAGCGGGTCGTACGCGGTGCCGACCTCCGTGCCCGCCCGCACCCAGCCGTCGACGCGCAGGTCGTCGGGCAGCTCGACCTCGGTCAGCAGGCCGGCGCTCGGGCGGTGGCCGGCGGCGGGATCCTCGGCGTAGAGGCGTGCCTCGACGGCGTGCCCGCGAGCCTGCGGCGGCGGGCCGTCGAACATCGCGTCGTCGCCCTGGGCGAGGCGCAGCATCCACGCCACGAGGTCGATGCCGTAGACCTCCTCGGTGACGGGGTGCTCGACCTGCAGGCGCGCGTTGACCTCCAGGAACGACGCCTCGCCGCGCTGCGCGTCGTAGAGGAACTCGACGGTGCCGGCGGAGCGGTAGCCGGCGGCGGCGCACAGCGCCCGCGCCGAGCTCGCGAGGCGCTCGCGCACGCCGGCGGGGAGGGCGGGCGCGGGCGCCTCCTCGACGACCTTCTGGTGGCGGCGCTGCAGCGTGCAGTCGCGGTCGCCGATCGCCAGCACGCGCCCGCCGCCGTCGCCGAAGACCTGCACCTCGACGTGGCGCGCGTGCGTCACGTAGCGCTCGAGGAAGATCCCGCCGGCGCCGAAGCTCGCGGTCGCCAGGCGGCCGACGCGCTCGAAGGCGTCACGCAGCATCGCCTCGTCGTGGCAGGGCTCCATGCCGATCCCGCCGCCGCCGCCGGTCGCCTTGAGCATCACCGGGTAGCCGACGCGCTCGGCGGCGGCGACCGCGGCGTCGGGGTCGGCGAGCACGTCGCTGCCGGCCATGATCGGCACGCCCGCCTCGCGCGCCAGCGCGCGTGCGCGATCCTTGGCGCCGAACAGCTCGATTTGGCGCGGCGTCGGGCCGACGAAGCGCATGCCCGCGGCCTGCACCGCGGTCGCAAAGGCCGCGTTCTCCGACAGCAGGCCGTAGCCCGGATGGATCGCGCCCGCGCCCGTCGCGGCCGCCGCGTCGAGGATGCGGTCGCTGCGCAGGTAGCTCTCGCGTGCGGGCGTGGCGCCGACATGGACCGCCTCGTCGGCCATCGCGACGTGCGGCGCGCCGCGGTCGCCGTCGGAGAAGACGGCGACGGTTCGCAGCCCGAGCGCGGCCGCGGAGCGGATGATCCGGCAGGCGATCTCGCCGCGATTGGCGACGAGCAGCGTGTCGAAGGTCACGGGCGCAGCTATATCAAGGCCGGCGCCGGGGCTAGGATCCCGCCATCGCGCAGCAGGGGGCCAACGCAGATCCGAGTCGCCCGCGCGCCGTCAGCCTGGCCCGTGACGTGCGCGACCGCTTGCTCGACGCCATGCGCGCCGGAGCGTTCGCCGAGGGCCGGATCCCGCCCGAGGCCGAGCTGGCCCAGGAGATGGGCGTCAGCCGCGCGACGGTGCGCGCGGCGCTGCAGACGCTCGCCGAGGACGGCATCGTCTCGCGCCGGCGTCGCCACGGCACGCTCGTCAACGAGCACATGCTGACGCGCAGCCTGCCGCTGAACCGGCTCGTCGCGTTTCGCGACCTGATCGAGCAGTCCGGCTACGCGGCCTCCGTCGACCCGCTGCGCCAGCGCGTGGAGCTGCCGGAGGCGACGGTCGCCGCCGCGCTCGCGCTCGCGGACGGCGAGCGGTGCCTCGTCGTCGAGCGCCTGCTGCGCGCCGATGGCGTGCCGGCGATCGTCGTCACCGACGTGCTGGCGCTGCGGCGGCTGCGGACCGAGCCCGGCGAGGCCGCGGACGCCGACACGACGTTCGCGTTCATCGCGCAGAACACCGGCGTCACCGCGAGCCACTCGCTCGTCGAGATCGTGCCGCGCGTCGCCGCCGACGGCGAGCCGCCGCACCTCGAGCTCGCGCCCGGAACCGCGTACGCGGAGCTGCGCGAGCTGATCTTCACCGCCTCCAACGAGCCTATTGCCTTCTCGCGCGTCGCGGTCGACTGCCGGCGCGTGAGCCTCACGCTCGTGCGTCGCGAGGTCTGATCCACGGACTGGACCAAGTGGACAACCCGGTTCGGACCGCTGTCCAAAGACAGCGGGCGGTGGCTTCGCAAAGGTCGGACCTATGGCCACCGTCACCGCACCTCCTCCTGCGCAGCACGAGCTCAAGCGCGAGTTCACGTTTCGCTCGACGTTCTCGCTCGCCTTCGCCTTCATCTCGCCGATCATCGGCCTCTACACGATCTTCGCGCTCGCCCTCGGCACCGCGGGACCGGCGTTCTGGATGGGCTTCGCCGTCGTGCTCGGCGGGCAGCTGCTCGTCGCGCTGGTGCTCGCCGAGCTCGCGTCGGTGTGGCCGCTGGCGGGCGGGCTGTACACGTGGACGCAGCGCCTGGCCGACGCGCGCGTGGGGTGGGCCGCGGGCTGGGCGTACATCTGGACGCTGATCGTCCTCGTCACGGCGCAGTGCTATGCCGCCGCGCCGTTCCTCGCCTCGCTGCTGGGCTTCGACGCGCCGGACACGACCGTGCTGCTCGCGCTGTCGGCGGCGATCCTGCTGCTGTCGACGGGCGTCAACTGGCTCGGGCC
>JAWVGK010000476.1:0-5515 GCA_033855155.1 Solirubrobacteraceae bacterium
GCCCGATCTCGCTGCCGTCGATCGCCACGACGGAGTTCAGCGCCATGTTCTGCGCCTTGAACGGCGCGACGCTGACGCCCTGGCGGTGCAGCCAGCGGCAGATGCCGGCCGTGACGACGGACTTGCCGGCATCCGAGTGCGTGCCGCAGACCAGCAGGGCGCCGTTCATGGCTTGCGCCTCGCCCCGGGGCGGGGTGTGCGGTGGCGGAGGCGCGTGGCGAGTGCGGCTGCGCGTGCGGTGCGGGCCGTGGTGTGGTGGGGGGCGCGGCGTGTCGTGCGGGCCGGCGCGCGGAGGGCGGCGCGGCGTGTCGTGCGGGCCGCCGCGCGGAGGGCGCGGCTGGGTGTGGCGCGGGCCGGCGCACGGAGGGCGGCGCGGGGCGTGGTGCGGGCCGCGGCGCGGGACCCGGACCTCGCCGCGCGGGCGATCGCGCACAGCCCCGCCGCCGCCGCCCCGACGGCCCACGAGAGGCGCGCGGCGCGGTGCACGTCGCGGCTCGTCGGTTCGCGGCCGGCGCCGCCCAGCAGCGGCCGCAGCTGCGCGACGCCGCCGTAGGTCAGCGGACCGCCGAGTCGCACGCCGAGCGCTCCGGCGAAGGCGGCCTCGACGTATCCGGCGTTCGGGCTCGGGTGCGCGGCCCCGTCGGTGCGCAGCGTGCGCCACGCCGTGGTGCGCGAGCCGCCGACGACGGGCGCGCAGAGGGCGCTGAGCGCCGCGGTCGCGCGAGCGCCGGGCCAGCTCATGGCGTCGTCCGCACGCGCGGCGGCCCAACCAAAGGACTCGTAGCGCTCGCTGTGATGGCCGACCATCGCGTCGAGCGTGTTGGCGGCGCGGTACGCGGCGACGCCGGCCGGTCCGATCAGGGCACCCCAGAGCAGCGCGCCGACGACGGCGTCGCTCGTGTTCTCCGCGACCGACTCGACGGCCGCCCGGCAGATCTGCGTTTCGTCCAGGCCGTCGGGATCGCGGCCGCACAGCGACGGCAGCGTCGCGCGCGCGCCCTCCAGGTCGCCTCGCTCGACGTGCGTCGCGAGCGTGCGGGCCGTGCCGGCGAGCGAGCGGCCGCCGAGCGCGGCCCAGGTGATCGCCGCGAGCGCGGCGCCGCGTCCGAGCCCGGCCCGCACCGCGCCGCGCGCGAGCAGCTCACCCCCGACCCCGGCGGCCCCGACGAGCCCGCCCGCGAACAGCGCGCCGCGCAGGCGCGTCGGCCGGTACGCCGCCCGTTCGACCGCGAGCGCCAACCGGCCGAAGCCCGCGACCGGATGCCAGCGCCGCGGATCGCCGAAGATGACGTCGGCCGCATAGCCGCCGGCCAGGGCCGCGCCGCTCATGTTGCACCTGCGGGATCGCGGGCCACAGACTGGGCGAGCGTGGCGCGGCTCATGCGCGACGCCTGCGGGCCGCGGGCCACCGATCGTGCGACCGTGGCGCCGCTCATACCGGCGCCTACGGGGTCGCGGGCCACAGATCGGGCGAGCGCGCCGCCGCTCATGCCGGCACCTACAGGGTCGCGGACCACAGATCGGGCAAGCGCGGCGCCGCTCATACCGGCACCCCTACGAGGTCGCGGGCCACGAATCGGACAACCGGCGCGCCGCTCATGCCGGCGCGTGCGGGTCGAAAGGATCGGGGAAGCGGCGCGCTCGGTTGCGCATGCCGAGATCGCAGCTCCACGCACACGCGGCCGGCCGGGGGGCCGTCCGATCGAGACGCACATAAGGTGCGCGGAGCGCACCTTTTTCGGATCTCGACGTCGGGACGAGCGCACGACGGCGCTCCTCGGGCGGCCGCGGCGACGGCGCTCCCTGCGCGGCCGCGGCGACGGCGCGAGCCCGACGCGGAGACTCGCCCACCGCGGCGCTCCTGTGCCCGGCCGCAGCGACCTCGCGAGCCCGACGCGGGCGCTCGCTCACGACGACCCTCCCTGCGCGGCCGCGGCAACCTCGCGAGCGCGACCCTCGGCGAGGCAGTTGACCCGCGTCACCGTCCAGCGCCCGTCGTGCGCGTGCAGCTCGGTGATCGCCAGTGGCCGCGCGTCGATCCGCCAGAACGCCTCGATCGGCGCGTCCAGTGCGCGCACGACCGCCGCCTTCACGACGCCGCCGTGGGTGATCGCCACGCAGCAGCCCTCGCCCGACGCCTGCGCGTCGAGCCACGCGCCGACGCGCGCCGCGAACGCCGTCAGGCTCTCGCCGCCATGCGGGCGCGAGGACGGCTCGGTCATCCACGCGACCGCCGCCGCGGCATCGGCCTCGTGCACGTCGGCCAGGGAGCGGCCGGCCCAGGCGCCGAAGTCGCACTCTGCGATCGCGGGCTGCGCCGCCGGCCGCGCCAGCCCCGCGGCCCGCGCGGTCTGCAGGCAGCGGAGCGCGGGGCTCGACACGACCGCGCAGCGCGACGGCAGCCTCGGCGCGAGCGACGCGGCGGCCGCGAGCCCGCCGGCATCCAAAGGCTCGTCGGCCGGAAACGAGAAGGTGCGCGTCGCGCTGGTGGCGGCGTGGCGCACGAGCAGCAGACGCATCACGGGACGCAGCGGTCCCGCTGGGGGATCCGAGCTACGACGACCTCCGCGACCATCTGGAATACCTCCACGGGATCCTGCGTCCCGACCTGGAAGGGCTCGCGGCGGACGAGTTCCTGACTCCCGGGAGAACCGACGTCCCGGTCACAGTGGCGCGACCGTCCCGGACTCTCGCCGGGTTCCCCGCGCCGCCACGCTGACGGGGCCAACCTTAGTGGTTCGCCCCGCGACGGGCCACCTGCGACGCCGGGCGCCGATCGCCGCCGGCATCCCGGCGCTTCCGGCGGCCCGTCACAAGGCGGACCGCTACGCCTACCCTTGCGCTCGTGCCCGGCCCGGACCATCTCGTGCGACCGCCGACGCCGCTGGGCTTCGACGCGTCGCGCGCGGCGCAGCGCGCCGCCGACCCGCGCGGCTGGCGCTACGGCGACGACGCGCGCGCCGCCGTGCACGACGTCATCGCCGATCGCCGCGACATCCGCCGCTTCCGCCCCGACCCTGTGCCGGCCGACGTCCTGCGCCGCGTGCTCGAGGCCGCGCACCGCGCCCCGTCGGTCGGGCTGATGCAGCCCTGGCGGCTGATCGTCGTGTCCGAGCTGGGCACCCGCGTCGAGATCCGGCGCCTCGCCCAGCGCGAGCGCCTGCGCCAGGCCGACCGCTTCGACGAGCGCGCCCGGCAGTACCTCGACCAGAAGGTCGAGGGCGTCGTCGAGGCGCCGCTGGGCGTCTGCGTCTGCTGCGACCACGGCGATCCGGACGTCGAGATCCTCGGCCGCGGCACGATCCCGGAGACCGACGTCTACAGCACCGCGTGCGCGATCGAGAACCTGTGGCTCGCCGCGCGCGCCGAGGGCCTCGGCGTCGGCTGGGTGAGCTTCTATCGCCCCGACGACCTGCGCGACGTGCTCGCGATCCCGGCGCGCGTCGACCCGATCGCCTACCTGTGCCTCGGCTGGCCGGACGAGCGCCCGCAGCGCCCGGGGCTCGAGGCCGCCGGCTGGTCGTCGCGGATGGCGCTCGACGAGGTCGTCATGCACGAGCGCTGGCACGATCCGCACCCGCCGCGGCAGCACCACGTGCCCGGCCCGCTCACGCCCCCCACCCCCGACCGCGCCGCCCAGATCGCCGCCCGCGACCGCTCCGACGCGCTCGTCAAGCCGGCCGGCAGCCTCGGCCTGCTCGAGGCGCTGATCGAGCGCTGGGCGGCGATCGCGGGCGCACCGCCGCCGCCGTCGATCCGCGCCGGCGTGCTCGTCTGCGCCGCCGACCACGGCCACGTCGTCCACGGCACGAGCCTCTTCGACAGCGACGTCTCGGCGCAGGTCGCGGCGGCCGCCGCGCGCGGCGAGACGGCCGCCGGCGTGCTCGCGCGCCGCGGCGGCCACGAGCTGCTCGTCGCGGACGTCGGCCTCGCGGGCGCCACGCCGGCGGGCGTCCGCAACCTGAAGGTCGCGCACGGCAGCGCCGACATGCTCGCCGGACCGGCGCTGACGGCGCGCGAGCTCGACGCGGCGCTCGCGGCCGGCGCCGGCCTGTGCGCCGAGATCGCCGGACACGGCGTCGACTGCCTCGTGCTCGGCGAGATCGGCATCGGCAACACCGCCACGACCGCCGCGTTGACCTGCGCGCTGACCGGTGCCCGGCCGCGGCAGACGGTCGGCCGCGGCACGGGGCTCGACGCCGCGGGCGTGGCGCGCAAGCGCGCGGTCGTCGCTGCGGCGATCGAGCGCCACGGTGCGCCGCTGCGTGCGCGCGCGGCGCTGCTCGCCGTCGGCGGCCTCGAGCTCGCGGCGCTCGCCGGCGCGATCGTCGAAGCGCTCGAGCGACGCCTGCCGGTGATCGTCGACGGCTACGCGGTCGGCGCCGCGGCGCTCGCCGCCGTCGGCCTGTGCCCGCAGGCGGCGGAGGTCCTGATCGCGGCGCATCGCTCGAGCGAGCCGGGCCACAAGCTCGTGCTCGCCGAGCTCGGCCTCGAGCCGTTGCTCGACCTGCGCCTGCGCCTCGGCGAGGCATCGGGTGCGCTGCTGGCGCTGCCGCTGATCGAGGCCGCGGGCGCGCTGCATCGCGAGATGGCGACGTTCGCCGAAGCCGGCGTCGACCGCGCGCCGTGATGGCGGTTTCGGGCGCGGCGCGCCGCCCGCTGCACGACGCCGCCCACGCGCTCGCCTTTCTGACGATCATCCCCGTGCGCCTGCGCGGCGAGGCCGGCGCGCTGGGCGCCGCAGCGGCGTGGTTTCCGCTCGTCGGCGCGCTCGTCGGGCTGCTCGCCGGCGCGACGCGGCTGCTCGCCGGGCCGCTCTTCGGCGCGACGGTCGCGACGATCCTCGCGCTCGCCGTGCTCGTCGCGGTCACCGGCGCGCTGCACCAGGACGGCCTCGCCGACTGCGCCGACGGCCTCGGCGTTCGCGGCGACCGCGAACGTCGCCTGGAGGTCATGCGCGACTCCGCGGTCGGCACATTCGGTGCGCTCGCGCTGCTGGGCTGGGGCGCGCTGATGATCGCGGCGCTCGCCGCGCTCGACGACGACGCGGCCGCACGGGCGCTCGTGACGGCCGCGATCACGGGCCGCTGGGCGGTGCTCGTGCACGCGACGACGGCGCCACCGGCGCGGCGCGACGGCCTCGGCGCGTCGTTTCAGGTCTCCGCCGTGGCGCTCGCGGTCGCGACGGCTGCCGCGATCGCCGGCGCCGTGCTGCTCGACGGCATCGTCCATGGCGTCGCGGCCGTCGCCGTCGCCGGCCTGACGGCGCGGCTGGCGAGCGCCCACGCCCGTCGGACCCTCGGCGGGCGCACGGGCGACACGCTCGGCGCGAGCGTCGCCGTCGCGGAGGTGGCCGTCTGCCTCACGCTGCTGGCGCTCGCCTGACGGCCGCGGTTCGGAAAAGCGCACCACCACACGCCGGCTCGCCCCCATGGGCGCCGCGGCGGGGCGCTGGCAAGGTCCGTCCCGGCATGTGACAACCGATCACAGGGGGACCATCATGGCGACGAGCGCA
>JAWVGK010000477.1:0-6169 GCA_033855155.1 Solirubrobacteraceae bacterium
CGCCGCACTGGGCGGCGGGCGGAGCCCCGGCACAGCGCGGAGGTCCGCCGCAGCGGCCGCTGCCGCTGAGCCGTCCGCCGAGTGAGTACCTGAAGCGGATCTGGGTTGACACCGCTTCACCGAGCCCGGCCGCGCTCGCGGCCAACCTGGCGGTGTTCGGCACGAGCCGGATGCTGCTGGGCACCGATTCGCCACCGCTGGCCGGCATCGAGTCACCGGTGCTGGCCGCGATCGACGCGCTGCCGATCGACGACGACGAGCGCAAAGCAGTCCTCGGCGGGAACGCGCAACAGCTGTTCCGCCTGTGAGCCAAGGGAGATTCAGATGATCGACAACGCGGAGGCGCTCGCACCGGTCCACGAGCGCTCGCCTGCTCGCCCGGTGTACCGGGTCAACGAGGCCGGGATCGCCGCGGACCGCAGGCGGGGCGGCGAGATCCGCACGCTGCTCAGCCCGCGCAACGCGGGCTCGGTCTCGGGGTTCATGGGGGTGGCGAGGCTGCAGCCCGGCGAGCAGATCGCCGAGCACTACCACCCGTACTCCGAGGAGTTCCTGTACGTCGTGTCGGGCGAGATCAGCGCCGAGCTCGACGGCACGCCGCACGCGATGCGCGGCGGGCAGGGGCTGATGATCCCGCCGAACGTGCGCCACCGGCTCGTCAACGTCGCCGACCGCAGCGCGTTCCTCGTCTTCCACCTCGGCCCGCTCGCCCCGCGTCCGGAGCTCGGCCACGTCGACACGGAGACCGACGGCGGTCCGGGCACGCCCGCCGCCGCGGCCGCCGCGGAGCGCGCGTGAGGCGCACGGCGATCACCGGGATCGGGGTCGTCGCGCCGGGCGGCGTGACGCGCGACGAGTTCTGGGACTCGCTCGTCGCGGGGCGCTCGGCGACGCGCCGGATCACGTTCTTCGACCCGGGCGAGTTTCGCTCGCAGGTCGCGGCCGAGTGCGACTTCGACCCGCTCGCGGCGGGCCTGCGTCCGCAGGAGGTGCGCCGGATGGACCGCTACGTGCAGTTCGCCCTCGCAGCCGCGATCGAGGCGGTCGCCGACAGCGGCCTGCGGCTCGAAGCCGAGGATCGCGAGCGGATCGCCGTCGCGCTGGGCTCCGCCGTCGGCGGGACGACGCTGCTGGAGAACGAGTACGTCGCCGTCAGCGACGGCGGTCGCGACTGGCTCGTCGATCCCGACTACGTCTCGCCGCACGTCTACCAGGCGCTCGTGCCGAGCGCGCTCGCCAGCGAGGTCTCCGTGCGCTTCGGCGCGCAGGGCCCGTCCGTCGTCGTCTCGACCGGCTGCACGTCGGGCATCGACGCGATCGGCTACGGCCACCAGCTGATCCAGGACGGCGAGGCCGATGTCGTCATCTCGGGCGCCTCAGAGTCCGGCATCTCGCCGATCTCGATGGCGTGCTTCGACCCGATCCGCGCGACGAGCGCGCGCAACGACGAGGCCGCGTCGGCGTCGCGCCCGTTCGACCGTGATCGCGACGGCTTCGTCATGGGCGAGGGCGGCGCCGTGCTGGTGCTCGAGGAGCTCGGTCGCGCGCGCGCCCGCGGCGCCCACGTCTACTGCGAGATCTCCGGCTACGCCGGGCGCGGCAACGCGTTCCACATGACCGGCCTGCGGCCCGACGGCCTCGAGATGTCCGAGGCGATCCTCGACGCGATGCGCCAAGGCGAGCACGAGCCGGCCGACATCGACTACGTCAACGCGCACGGCTCGGGCACGCGCCAGAACGACGTCCACGAGACGGCCGCGATCAAGCGCGCGCTCGGCGACCACGCCTACCGCATCCCGATCAGCTCGATCAAGTCGATGGTCGGGCACTCGCTCGGCGGAATCGGCGCGATCGAGATGGCGGCCTGCGCGCTGGCGATCGAGCACGGCGTCGCGCCGCCGACGGCGAACCTCACGCACAGCGATCCGGAGTGCGACCTGGACTACACGCCGCTCGTCGCACGGCGCCTGCCGATCGACGTCGCGCTGTCGACCGGCAGCGGCTTCGGCGGCTTTCAGTCGGCGATGATCCTCGCGCGCGACGGCGGGCTGCGGGAGGCGGCGTGATCACCTCCACGCCACGCGGCGGTCGGCGCGCGGTCATCAGCGGCGTCGGCGTCGTCGCGCCCAACGGGATCGGCACCGGCCCGTGGTGGTCTGCGACGACCGCGGGCACGAGCGGCATCGGCCGCATCACCCGCTTCGACCCGTCGCGCTACGCGACGCGGTTCGCCGGCGAGGTGAACGCCTTCGACGCCGGCGACTACGTCGAGCGGCGACTGCGGATGCAGACCGATCGCTGGACGTGGATCGGGCTCGCGGCAACCGGCATGGCGCTCGACGACGCGGACTTTCGCCCCGCCGAGCACGACCCGTACTCGATGAGCGTCATCACGGCGAGCTCGTCGGGCGGCAACGAGTTCGGCCAGGTCGAGATCCAGAAGCTGTGGTCCAAGGGCGCCGGGCACGTCGGCGCCTACCAGTCGATCGCCTGGTTCTACGCCGCGACGACCGGGCAGATCTCGATCCGCTACGGCATGAAGGGCGCCTCGGGCGTCGTCGTGTCCGAGGGCGCCGGCGGCCTCGACGCGCTCGCGCACGGGCGCCGGGCGGTCCTGCGCGGCGTCGACACCGTCGTCAGCGGCGGCGTCGAGGCGCCGATCAGCCCGTACGCGCTGACCTGCCAGATGGCGACGGGCCGCCTGAGCTCGGTCGCCGACGCGGCCGCCTACCGTCCCTTCGACGAGCGCGCGTCGGGCTACGTGCCGGGCGAGGGCGGCGCGATCCTGCTCGTCGAGGAGCTGGACGCCGCCCGCCGCCGCGGGGGGCCGGCAATCTACGGCGAGATCCTCGGCTACGGCGCCACCCACGACGGCCACCATCCGTGGGCGCCGCCGCCCGACGCGCGCCAGCTCGCACGCGCGATCGAGCTCGCGCTGCGCGACGCGCGGATCGACGCGCGGGAGGTCGACGTCGTGTTCGCCGACGGCGCCGGCAGCCGCCCGTGGGACGAGCTCGAGGCGCAGGCGCTGCACGCGGCGCTCGGCGCGCACGCCGCGGTCGTGCCGGTGGCGGTGCCCAAGACGATGACCGGCCGCCTGTACGCCGGCGGCGCGTCGCTCGACGTGGCGGCGGCGCTGTTCTCGATGCGCCACGGCGTGATCCCGCCGGCCGTCCACGTCGAGCGCCCCGACGCCGGCCTCGGGCTGGACATCGTGCGCGGCGCGAGCCGCGCGGCGGACGTGCGCACGGCGCTCGTCGTCGCCCGCGGCTACGGCGGCTTCAACAGCGCGCTCGTGCTGCGACGCACGACCGACTTCGACCGCACCAACGACCCCGATCCGGAGGATTGACGTGAACCACGAGACCTTCACGCACGACGACATCAGGCAGATCCTCGTCGAGCGCATCGGCTTCTCCGAGGCCGAGCTGCCCGACGACCTCGACACGACGTTCACCGAGCTGGGCATGGACTCGCTGGCGATCGTCGAGCTGCAGCTGACCCTGCAGCAGGACTACGGCGTCAGGATCCCCGACGAGGACGCGCACCTCATGACGACGCCGCGCGAGACGATCGACTACGTCAACCGCAGGCGTCTGGTGAGCGAGGCCGCCTGATGCCCGCGCGCACCGACAACACGGTCCTCATCAACGCGCCGCTGGACCTCGTCTGGGACGCGATGAACGACGTCGAGCGCTGGCCGAGCCTGTTCTCGGAGTACGCCAGCGCGGAGATCCTCGTGCGTGACGGCGATACCGTCCGCTTCCGGCTCACCACCCACCCCGACGAGGAGAACGGCGGCCAGGTCTGGAGCTGGGTCTCCGAGCGCACGGCGGATCCCGCGACGCACACCTCGCGCGCCGAGCGGATCGAGACCGGGCCGTTTCAGTACATGCGGATCGAGTGGTCCTTCGCCGCCGTGCCGGGCGGCACGCAGATGCGCTGGGTGCAGTCGTTCTCGATGAAGCCCGAGGCCCCCGCGGACGACGCCGGCGCCGAGGACTACATCAACCGCAACACGCGCATCCAGATGGGCGTCATCAAGGAGCGCCTCGAGGCGCGCACCGGCGCCGCGGTCGCCTGACGGCCCCCGGCGGCGCTCCCGGATCCGCGGGGACGCCGCCGCCGCCGTTGCGCTCAGGGCCGCCCGGCGGCGATCGCGTCGCACGCCTCGGCGTCGCGCGCGGCGCGATCGGGCGAGCCGTCGCGCTCGAGCTCGAGCTGCGTCGCCGTCAGGCCGGCGACGCGGCGCGCGGCCTGGCGGTAGAACGCGAGCTGGCGCGAGCGTCCGAAGACGCGGTAGCCCAGGCGCAGCGCCAGCGGCCCGCTGGCGGCCATCTTCGAGTAGGCGCGCAGGCGAAACTCGACGCTGCCGGTGTCGAGCCACTTCCACACCTCGTAGTGCAGCCGGCCCTGCTCGAAGTGGCCCTCGAGCGTCGAGTAGTCCCAGCCGAAGACGCGCACGGGGCGCCCGTCGACGGTGCGCGTCTCGTCGTAGTCGCCGCCGATGCGCACGCCGACGTCGAAGCGCAGCATGCCCGCGAAACGCACCTGCAGCAGCATGTCGCGGCCGGCCAGCGCGCCGTCGCGGCGATACGTCGCGCGCACGAGGTCGGGATCGGCGACCTGGTAGTCGATCATCAGCCGCCGTGCGGTCTGCCAGCTGCCGCCCGCCACGGGCTCGCCCGACGGCTCCCCCGGCAGCTCGCGGACGACCTCGTCGACGTGCCACCCGGTCCGCGCGCCGTGCTCGGCGTCGAGGTCGAAGTTCAGCGGCCGGTCGGCGAGCGCGGCGAGCCGGCGGCGGCTGCGCGCGTCGCGCGGCCCGACGAGCGCCGACGCGTCGGACTCCGGCTGCATGTCGACGTCGACGCGCCGCGTGAGGATCGCCAGCGGACCGTGGCGCTCGCCCTGCGCGAGCTCGACGACGCGCTCGAGCACCGACGTCCACATGTGCAGCTGGACCTCCTTGGACAGCCGCAGGTGCGTGTACATGAGGTCCGACAGGCGATCGCCGCTGCGCGCCCACGACTCGATCGTGAACTCCAGCGCGCCGTCGCCGGTGCGCGTGCGGAACTCGATCTGGCCGGCCTCGAGATGGCCGCTGAGCGTCGCCAGGCGAAACGACGTCGGCGTGCGCTCGACGACGCGCACCGGCCCGTCCCACGGCCCCGGCATCCGCACGACGTACTCGTCGCCGGCGCGGAGGTCGTCGTCGGCTCCGGACAGCTTCTGGAAGCTCGCGAACTCCGACGGGGCGACGGCGTCGAGGTCGCGCGTCAGGCGCGTCATGAGCTGCTCGGGCGACAGCGGCGTGGCGCGCATGCGCACGCGGTACAGGCGGTGCACGAGCGGGCCGTGGCCGTCGTGGGCGGGTTGCAGTTCCTCGCGATCGGTCCCCGGGGGCAGCGGCGGGCCGTCGTCCTGCGGCAGCGAGCCGCTCCATTCCCAGCGCTCGATCGGCGTCAGCCGCCAGAGGTAGCGCCATGACGTCAGCGCGACGCCGAGCGGCCAGCGGGCGGCGGTTCGCAGGCGCTGCGTTCGGGGCTGTCGGCGCGGCACGCGGCCCCGTGTACCCGGATCGGCCGTTGGTTTGCGCGCCGATCGGGCACCCTGAGGCGCATGTTGACGAAGATCCTCTACCGGGCGGGGCTGCGCAGCTGGCACCTGCACCTGATGTCGCTCGGATCGGTCTGCCTGTGCGTCGGGCTGTGGATCCGCGCGAAGACGATCGGCGAGGACGAGCGCGGCAACGCCGAGCGCCGCGCCCTGTTCGTCGGGTTGTGGCCGCCGACGTTCTGGCTCATCGGCGACAGCGTCGCGGGGCACGAGTAGCGCCGACGCGCCAGCATCGTGCGTCGCGCATCCCCGGCCCGTGGCCGCGCGTACACCCGGGCGTCGTGACCACGACCGATTCGACGGCGCCCGCCGCAACCTTCGCGACGCGCGGCATCTGCGAGATGGGGCTCGAGGTGCGCGACCGCTTGCGCCCGGAGGATCTCCATCGCAGCGCCTTCGGCTGGCCGGTGCTCTCGCGCCAGCGCGACCGCGAGGATCCGGAGGGCAACGTCGAGGTGTGGGACTTCTTCGAACGCGGCGCCGGCGCGCGCGAGGACGCGCGGTGAGCGGCGCACGCGTGCGGGCGCCGGCCACGACGGCGGCTCACCGG
>JAWVGK010000478.1:0-3612 GCA_033855155.1 Solirubrobacteraceae bacterium
GTCCACGACGGGCCGCGGCTCGCGGCGATCGCATTGAGGACCAGCAGCGGCGGGGTGCTCGCATTGATCCGGAAGTTGAGATCGAACACCTTCACCTCGCCGGAGGCCGTCAGCCCGGTGTCGACGCCGCAGTAGCCGATGAATCCCAGCTCTCGCGCGCGCTCGGCGACGGCTTGGCACAGCTCGGCCGCGGCCGGCGGCAGGACGGTGCCGCCGACCCGGCTGCCGCCGTAGGCGCCGGTGGCGGAGATCAGCTGCTCCGTCGCCCCGAGCCGTCGCGGCGCGTCGATCGCCTCGACGCAGAAGTGAACGCACCAGTTCTCGACGAGGTCGAGGTACTCCTCGACGATCAGCTGGGCGCCTGGCCGCACGAAGCTCGGCTGCGCGATCGCGCTCCCCGCTTGGTGGACGTAGACCCCGTATCCGCCGCCGGAGGAGTCGTCGGAGCAGACCTTGAGGACCCACGATTCGTCCACGCCGAGCGCCGCGACGTCCTCGGGACTGATCGACGATCGCCGCGGCGCGCCGTCGGCACCCACGATCGCCGGAAGGTTGGCCTTGTTGTTGAGGTACCGCAGCACCTCCGGCGCCACCATGCAGGCCTCGGCCGGCACCTCGTCCTCGGTGTGGACGTGCTGGCACAGCAGCCGCTCGCCGTTGGCGATGACGTCGCCGACGAGGCCGTGGAACTCCTCCGCGGTGCGGTAGGTGCGGATCTCGCGGCTCATGGGAACGCCGGCGGCGCCGAGGAGCTCCAGCCCGCAGGGGCTCGCCACGCCCGCGCTGCAGATCACGGGCGTCTCGTCGGCGATCGCCATGATCGGACCCGTGTAGGCGTCGCAGAGATGGGGGTCGGCCGTGTTCGCGCCATCGGCCGAGCGCGGCAGCCTCGCGGTGAGGACGGCGCCGGGGCCGAACACGGACGGGTGCTTCCGCGCCGCGGTCGAGCTCGCCGGCGCGGGGGCGCGCGTGGGCGCCGCTCGCGTGGTCAGCACGGCGCGCGCGTGGACGGCGCCCGTGCCGCCGCCGGACTTCTCGCGGAGGTCCCGGTCGGCACGGCCCGCGGCGTGGCGACTGCCGGCGCCGCGATCCTCACCCGGCCATTGACCAGTGCGGTGAACGGTCATGTGATGTCTCCTGTGTGCGGCGTCAGCGCCGAATCAGCGCACGCCGAAGGTGCTCGGCGCACCGTGCCAGTGTGTCGGCTCGAGGCTTCACCGACCAGGGACGAGCGGGAGAAATCTCGCGCGCGAGATTGGCCGCACTGGCACTATGCGCCCGCACTCGTTCGGGGTATGCGCACGATTCGGCGACTGGGGGCTCCCTGTGTCGCCCGACCGCCTGCCGCCCGCAGGGTCGGCTACTCGCCGTCGATCACGGACCCGTCTGTTCGAGCGATCGCATGCGGCATCGCCGACGCCGACCTCGCGATGCCGACGTCGCCGGCTTCGTCGAGCAGGATGAGGCCGCCGTAGCCGCCGTAGCGCTTCAGCACACGTATCACGGAACGCTCGGCCGCCGCCTGCGCGCCGCCGGCGACGTTCTCGACCGTCCAGAACGCCGCGCACGCCCGCGCGAACGCCTCTCCATCGCCGGTGCACGAGCAGGCAGCGTGCTCGTCCGCATACGTCCCGCCGCCGACGAGCGGCGCGTCGCCGACGCGGCCCGGGTCGGTCCCGGCGATCCCGCCGGTGCTCGTCGCCGCCGCAAGGTGGCCGTGGGCGTCTCTCGCCACTGCGCCGACGGTGTTGCCGCGGTCGAAGCTCCCCAGTCCCTCGGATTCCGCGCGCCGGTCCGGGGTGATCATGAGCTCCGGATCGCACGGCCTGAAGCCCCGCGCACGGGCGAACGCCGCCGCGCCGTCTCCGACGAGCAGGTGATAGCGACCGTCCTCGAGCACGGCGCGGGCGACGTCGATCGGATGGCGAAACGCCGACAGCACCGCCACGGCGCCGGACGCGAGCGAGGCGCCGTCCATGACGCAGGCGTCGAGTTCCAAGGTGCCACGGCTCGTGAGCACGGCACCGGTACCGGCATTGCAGACCGGATCGTCCTCGACGACCCGCACCGCGGCGATGACCGCGTCCAGTGCGCTACCCCCGCCCGCCAACGTCTCCCAGCCGGCTTCGGCGGCTCGCCGGCACGCGGCGCGACCCACGCTGGTTCCGGCGTACCACTCCGAGGCGCCGCCATGCACGACGACGATGGGCTCCACGCGTTTGCTCACCGGCGCCAAGGCCTACGGCCGGCGACCCACCGTCGCGCTCGGGCGGGTCGGGCTGGCGAAGGCATCCCGAGCACCGTCGGCATGCTATCCGGCCGCGACGGACGCGAACCCTCTGGCAGGCGCGAGCCCCAGCCGCTTCCATCCCACCCCCAGCGAAAGGGTTCAGTCGATGATGCGCTGGAGAGGCTGACCGGTGATCTGCGCGATGAGATCGAAGTCCTTGTCGTTGTGCAGGACGACGAGCCCGGCGCTCTCCGCGATCGCGGCGATGATGAGGTCCGGCACCGACGGGGCGCGGTGGTGTCCACGCGCGGCCAACAGCGTCAGCACACGCACCGCGCGATCCTCAGCGATCGGTGTGGTGTACTCGATTGGCATCGAGCCGACCGGCGGTCCGCGCAGCCCGGCGTCGAGGTCGACTGCGTCGCGAGCCGAGTAGCCGACCTCCAAGAGGGTGACCGTTGCGATGCGCACCACGCCCCGCTGGATCCGCTCCGCCCAGGCGGCCGCCTCTGCGCTCGCGCCGAGGCGCACCAGCGCCGACTTGTCGATGAGCCACTCAACCCCCGCGGTGGCATCGCTCACGACCATGCCCGGCGCATGACGTCACGATCCTCGAGATCGCCAAACCGCGCGGCGAACGCCCGCAGATCGTCGGCGGTCACCGGTGCCGCGGGACGAGACGCATCCTGATGCAGGCGCCGCCGCAGGTATTCCGTCCGCGAGAGACCCAGCCGCGCCGCGTGCGCGTCGATGCGCGCGAGATCTTCGGCGGGGACGTCACGGATCAACAGGTCGGGCATCCCGCCATGATATCAGCCGATATCGCCGCTCCTCTAGCGCGGCCTCGTCGGTACGGTTGCAACACTCTGCCGGCTTGCGTCCGGGCTTTGCGTACAGAAGGACCCCGTTCGCGGCTTGCGCTTTCCGCCGCTCGCCGGATCCCCGACGATGTGTCCTCATGGATGGTAGTGTGGACACATGCGTGAGATCGGCGTTCGAGAGCTCAGGAACTCGTTGAGCGAGACGCTGCGGGCGGTCGGCCAAGGTGAGCAGGTGCGCGTCACCCTCCGCGGCCGCCCCCTGGCCGACATCGTCCCTGCGGGCGCTGCCGCCGGTGACGATCGGTTGCGCGAGCTGGTGGCGGACGGCCGGATCGTGCCGCCGGCGCGCGCGCGTCCGACGCAGGCGCCAAAACTCGCGCGAGCCCGCCACAGCGCTTCTGCGCTGGTGCTCGCCGAACGGGACCCGGAGCACTGAACCTCTACCTCGACGCCAGCGCACTGGTCAAGCGCTACGTCGCCGAGCGTGGCAGCGACATCGTCGTCGACGCCATGACGCGAGCCGACGGCTGGTTCATATGCCGAGCGGGATTCGTGGAAACG
>JAWVGK010000479.1:0-6298 GCA_033855155.1 Solirubrobacteraceae bacterium
CGGCGAGGCCCGGCACGCTCATCCGCCCGACCGGCTCCAGGCGCAGCTCGACCTCGCCGCGCCGGCCGCGCGCGCGGCCGCGCAGCAACGCGTCGTGGCGCGTGAGATGCTCCGGGCGCCAGCCGAGACGATCGCACAGCCAGCCGACGAGCAGCAGGCCCGACAGCAGCGAGTCGATCCCGTGGCGCACGGAGATCTTCGACATCGTGCGCAGCTCGGCGCGGCGGTCGGGCGGGTCGAAGTGCGCGGCGAGGCGCTCGCGCCACGGCGTCACGCGCAGCCAGGCGAGGTCGACGACCGCGACGCGCTCGGCGAGCGCGCAGACGCGATCCAGGGCGTCGCGCGCGTCGGCCTCGCCGGCGGAGTCCAGCAGCACGGTCTGCGCGACCGGCGTGGAGCCATCGACGGGCGTCACGAGCGAGTCGACGGCGTCGGGATGGCCGTGCGGCGACCACACGACGGTCGCGAGGTCCGTGACGATCAGCGGGTCGACGATCCGCGCGAGGTGGGGGAGGTGGCGCTCGCCGACCGACACGACGACGGTCTCGCGCATGAGCGAGAACTCACCCGGGCGCGGGTCGGCCTCCGAGGCGACGGTCGCGCGCGCGTCGATCGTCGTGCGGTCCGGCTCGACCGAGCAGACGACGGTGCGCGAGGCGTGGTAGCGCCCGACGCGGCGCAGGCGATTGGCGATCTCGCCGCTGAACTGCGCGTCGACGATCGTGACCATGTTCAGCGCCCGCGCGGCGACGTAGCCGTGGTTCTCGCGATGGCGCTCGGAGACGAGCTGGCTCAGCGCCGCCTCGATCGCCGCCGGGGTCGTGTCCTGGGCGCTCCAGACGGCATCGGTGACCGTCACGCTCAGATCGTCCTCCACTCGCGGCCGTCGCCGAGCAGCTCGGTCGCCTGCGCCGGGCCCTGCGTGCCGGCCTCGTACTGCGCCAGCGGCCCAGGCAGCTTCTCCCACGCGGCGACGATCGGATCGCAGATGCGCCACTGCGCCTCGACCTCGTCGTTGCGGGTGAAGAGCGTCGCGTCGCCGCGCATCGCGTCGAGGATCAGCCGCTCGTAGGCCTCGGGCGACTGCGACAGGAACGCGGCGCCATAGAGGAACTCCATCTGCACCGGGCGGATCGCCATTCGCGTGCCCGGGATCTTCGCGCCGATCGACAGCGACACGCCCTCGTTGGGCTGCACGGTCAGCACGAGCACGTTGGGCCGCACCCCGAACGACCCGCCGTCCTGCTGGAAGGCGAGGTGCGGGACGGGCTTCAGCGTCACCGCGATCTCCGTGACCTTGCGCGCCAGGCGCTTGCCGGTGCGCAGGACCATCGGCACGCCGGCCCAGCGCCAGTTGTCGACCTCCAGGCGCAGCGCCGCGTACGTCTCGGTGTTCGAGTCGTCCGGGACGCCCTCCTCCTCGAGGTAGCCGGGCACCTCCGTGCCGGCGACGTTGCCGCGCGTGTACTGCGCGCGCACCGCCATCTGCGGTACCTCAGCCTCGGTCGGCGCGTGGATCGCGCGCAGGACCTTGACCTTCTCGTCGCGCACCTGGTCGGCCGAGAAGGCGACCGGCGGCTCCATGCACAGCAGCGTCAGCAGCTGCAGCATGTGGTTCTGGACGAGGTCGCGCAGCGCCCCGGCATGGTCGTAGTAGCCCGCGCGCGAGCCGATGCCGATGTCCTCGGAGGCCGTGATCTGGACGTGGTCGATGTAGTTGCGGTTCCACAGCGGCTCGAACATGCCGTTGGCGAAGCGCAGCGCGAGCACGTTCTGGACGGTCTCCTTGCCCAGGTAGTGGTCTATCCGAAAGACCTGGCGCTCCTCGAACACCGACAGCACGATCTCGTTGAGCTCGCGCGCCTCGTGCAGGCGCGTGCCGAACGGCTTCTCGATGATGACGCGAACCTCGGCGTCGTCGTGGCTGTCGAGGGAGTGCTCGCCGAGCTGCTTGACGATGACGGGAAAGAAGCCCGGCGCCGTCGACAGGTAGAAGCAGCGGTTCAGCGTGCGCGCGGCCTGCTCGTCGACCTCGGCGAGCGTCGTCGCCAGGCCCTCGTAGACCTGGTCCTCGCCGAACGCGCCGCTGACGTAGCGGGCGTGCTCGAAGAGCTTCGCGAGCACCTTCTCGTCGGGCGGCCGGCGCGAGAACTCCTTGACGGCCGCGACGGCCATGTCGCGAAACGCCTCGTCGGAGAGCTCCGAGCGCGCGTTGCCGATCAGCGCGAAGCGCTCGGGCAGCGCGCCTTCGTGGGCGAGGTTGTAGAGCGCGGGCAGCAGCTTGCGCCGCGCGAGGTCGCCGGTCGCGCCGAAGATCACGAGCACGGTCGGGTGGACGGGCTGGCGCTCGAGCGCCGCGGCGAGCGGGTTGGGCGCGTCCTCGGTCGCTCGGGCGCCGGACGGCAGCGACGTCATCCGTCGGCCGACTTCTTCGTCGGGTGGCCGCCGAACTGCGCGCGCAGCGCGGCGAGCACGCGGTGGGTGAAGTCGCCGTTGCCGCGGCTGTAGAAGCGCGCGTGCAGGGACGCGGTGATGACCGGCGTGGGCACGTCGCGAGCCATCGCGTCCTCGATCGTCCAGCGCCCCTCGCCGGAGTCGGCGGTGTAGCCGCTGAGCGAGGCGAGCTGGTCGCCCTCCAGCTCGAACGCCCGCGCGGCGAGCTCGCACAGCCACGAGCGCACGACCGAGCCCTGGTTCCAGAGGTGCGCGATCTTCGCGTTGTCGAGCTCGTACTCGGACTTGTCGAACAGGTCGAAGCCCTCGGCGTAGGCCTGCATGAGGCCGTACTCGATGCCGTTGTGGACCATCTTCACGTAGTGCCCGGCGCCCGACGGACCGAAGTGCCCCCAGCCGCGCGGCCCGACGGAGGCGCGACTGAGCTCGTTGGTCTCGGGCGCGAGCACGTCGAGGATCGGCGACAGGCGTCGTACGGCGTCGTCGGGGCCGCCGACCATCATGCAGTAGCCGACGTCGAGGCCCCACACGCCGCCGCTCGTGCCGACGTCGACGTAGCCGAGGCCGCGGGGTTCGAGCACGGCGGCGCGCGCCTTGTCATCGGTCCACTTCGAGTTGCCGCCGTCGACGATCATGTCGCCGTCGTCGAGCAGCCCCGCGAGCTCGTCGACGGTGCCCTGCGTCGGGGCGCCCGCGGGGACCATGATCCACACCATCCGCGGCGCGTCGAGCTTGGCGACGAGGTCCTCCAGGGAGCTCGCGCCCTCGGCGCCGGTCTCGCCCGCGACCCGCTCGGCGGTCGCAGGATCGCGGTCGTACGCGACGACGTCGTGGTCGGAGTCGCGCGTGATCCGCGCGACCATGTTGCCGCCCATGCGGCCGAGGCCGACGAAGCCGATCTGAGTCACAGCGCTCTCCGCGTGTCGTGATGTGCCCGAGCTCTGGGTGCAGAGGATATGGCGCCGCATATGCCCGGAACATGTCCCGGACTGACATACGCGGCGCCCGCGCGCTGGCCCCGGTCAGCGGTCGCGCAGGTCGAACTGGACGAGATCGTCGCCGCGACAGGCGTAGGACAGCTCGTAGCCGTCGCCGCGCAGGCGCCCGCGGGTGCGACCGTCGCCGCCGGCGGAGCCCGTGCCGCTCGACGCGTGCGAGCGCAGGCCGAGGAAGACGTTCTCGCCGGCGCGCCCGGCGGCGCAGTCGACCAGCGGCGCCGACAGCGCGATCAGCGCGACGACGTGCAGCCCGATGCCGAGCATCGCGCCGCCGGCGATCGCCGCCGCCCGGTTGCGGGTCTCGCCGCGGCCCGCGGTCCGCAGCGCGATCGCTGCGATGGCTGCGACGAGCACGAGCAGCGGCGGGAACGACAGCAGCGCGAGGACCGCGAGCGCGCCGGCCAGCGCGGCGAGCGTCACCGCGCGGCCGCGCCGCGAGCGCCACGCGAGCGCGATCCCCGCCAGCGCGAGGACGGCGCCGCCGGCGGCGATCGCGACGCCGTAGCCGGGGATCGCGTAGACCTCGTCGCCGGCGTGCACGACGGTCACGACCAAGCCGGCGCCGATCGCGGCGCCGAGCAGGAGGTACGCCGCGAGCTCGAGTCGTCGCATGAGGTCAGCGTCGCACGATCGCGTAGACGGCGTACGACCTATGGCCGCCACCGCAACGGACGTGATCGCCACCCGGCGCCCACCGCGTCCGGCCGCTGCCGGCCGCGGTGGTGACATCACGGCTTCGCCTTATTTGATCAGGCGGATCTCCCCGTCGACGTACTTCGTCACGCACGGGCCCATCCAGTCGCAGATCGAGGTCGTCACCTGGCCGATCGCCTTGCCGGCCTTGAAGGGACCGCCGCTCGTCGGGAACGGGAACGGGAAGCCGCCGTTCGTCGACACGTCGATCGCGTACCGCTGTGAGGTTCCGTCGCAGACCGGCGTCGCCGACCCGAATCCGCTCGCCCCGTTCTTGCCCGTCTGGAGGATCTGCCCGGAGAAGCTCGGGAGGTCGCCCGGCGCGCAGGTGATCGTGCCGGCGAGGGTCGCGTGCAGCGCCCCAGGCGACATCCGCGCGGTCGGATCGAGCGTCAGGCCGGTGACGGCCGCCTGCGCGGTGGCGCCGAGCGCTGCGGTCAGGACGAGGGCCAGCAGGGCAGAGCGTGCACCGACCGCCTTGAGGGCCGTGGTGGAATTCATGGAGGGTGCTCCTTGGATTTGGAGGGGAGCCTTGCCCGGCGCCGGGCTCGAGCTCGAGATGCGGATCCGAGGATGAGACGAGGGCGGCCGCGCGGAAGTTGCGCCCGCCGCCGCCGCTGGACACATGTATGAGTGGGGGTCGCGTGCGCGCGCCGGCAGGTCCTGCGCGACCGCCGCGCGTCCGCGCCGTCCGCCGCGGGGTAGAGGTGCGACGATCGTCCGACCCGCACGTTTTCACCGAAGAGGGAGCCCCATGGCCGACCCGTACACGCTGAAGAAGCTCACCGACATCGACGACTCCGCGCCGAAGTTCGGCATGGGCGACCTACAGGAGGCGCGCTTCGCGACGAAGGAGCTGCAGTCCGAGGAGATCGGCGTCAGCCTGCACCGCGTCAAGGCCGACCAGCGCCAGCCGTTCGGCCATCGCCACGAGCAGGCCGAGGAGGTCTACGTCGTGCTGTCGGGCTCGGGTCGCGCGAAGCTCGACGACGAGATCGTCGACGTCGGCGCGTTCGACGCGCTGCGCGTGTCGCCAACCGTGATGCGCGCCTTCGAGGCCGACGGCGACGGACTCGAGTTCCTCGTCTTCGGGCGACACATGAAGGGCGACGGCGAGGTCGTCCAGGGCTGGTGGAGCGATTGATCATGATCGAGCTCGACGTCACGACGACGAACGCCGCGATCGATCGGCTGCTCGATTGCACGGAGGACCCACGCCACCGCTACCTCCTGCAGTCCTTCCATCGCCACCGCTATCTCGAGATCGCGGGCCGCTACGAGGAGATCTTCGTGCCCGAGATGATGGTCGAGCACCCCGTCTACCACTTCTACGAAAACCGGGTCCCGCTCACGCTCAGCGGCCGGGACGCCGTGCGCAACCTCTACGCGCTGTGGACGCACACGTCGCAGTGCATCTTCTATGCCGAGGACGAGCAGCTCGCCGTCGGCGACCACCTCATCAGCTCCAATGCGATCGCCTACCAGCAGCACCCCGGGCCCGCGCTCGCCGCGCTCGGGTTCGTGATCGACGACCTGCACGCCAGCTACCTGCATCGCTCGCGCCAGCTCATGCTGTGGAGCTACGACGATCGCGGCCGACTGACAGGCGAGAACGTCTGGGAGGTGGACCCGGCCTCCGCCAGGGTCATCAAGCTCGATCCCGACGACGTGCTCACGCCCGAGGCGGCGTGCGAGCTGCTGGACCCGCTGATCCACGAGCTGCCGCCGTTCGACGAGGCCGTCATGGGCGTTCGACGGTAGGGCGCACGCGCCGCCGCCCGCATCGCGGCGGCGTCAGCTCGCCAGCAGCCCCCGCACCCGCGCCGTCAGCGCGTCGATCGCATCGGCCGGGTGCAGGTCGCCGTCCAGGCGCAGCTTCTGCGCCGGCAGGCCGTGCGCGCGCAGCGTCTCGAGGTCGCCGAGCGCCTGCGCGTTCTTCAGCGTCCGAAAGCCGAACGGGCGGCTCGGGATCGTCACGTCGTCGGGGCCGTCGTGGATCAGAACGAGGAAGCGCCCGGTCTTCGGGCCGCCCTTGTGGAACTGCCCGGTCGAGTGCAGGTAGCGCGGGCCGTAGCCGAACGTCGTCGTGGCGTGCGTGACGTCGCGGATCGCCGAGCGCAGCTGCGCGACGGCGCGGTCGACGCGCACGCACG
>JAWVGK010000480.1:0-2648 GCA_033855155.1 Solirubrobacteraceae bacterium
TCGGTCGCGGGCTGACGACGGTCGCCGTCAAGCAGGGCCTCGGCGCGACCTCGGCGCGGATGATCGCGCCGTCGCGCGCTCGCGAGCTGATCGAGGACGGCGCCCGCCGCGCGCTGGCCGACCTCACGGCCGTCGCGCCCTACGACCCCGGCAGCCCATGCGAGATCAGGGTCGAGTTCAAGCGCACGGCGCCGGCCGACCGGCTGCGCTTCCACCCCGGCGTCGAGCGCCTCGACGGCCGCACGATCCGCGTGCAGGCCGACCGCTGGTGGGACGCGTGGAAGCTGTTCTTCTTCGAGACCTGAGGCGGCCGTGGTGTGGACGGGTAGGCCGACTGCGGCGGCCCGGCTGCTGCTTTCAGTCGAGGAGTGCCGTCACATCCGGTCATGTCGACTCGGGTGCGGATAACGCCCCCAACACGCCATGACCCGCCGGGCGCATCCGACGATGAGCCGTGCGTCCGGGTCACCCGGGTGATGCTCGACGTAGCGAGGATCGAGCGCGGCGAGTTGGGCGTCGAAATCGCCGGGCTCGGGATCGAGGCCTGTCCAAGGATCTACGCTCATCGCTTCGCTTCGAGCAGATTTTGAAGCTCGGCCTCCGTCGAACTCCAGCGAGTCACGATCAAACCACGTGGTCGGCTCGACGGATCTCTCGACTACGCGCGTCGACCCACCCGGCGCCTACCCAGGCGCCAGCGCCGGCACCCCTCGCAACCCCGCCCCCCACGCCGCCGGGACCGGCACCGAAGCAACAGCGGCGCTCGTCGCGCGCGCCTCTTCGAGCAACACCGCGCCCGCCCGCTCATACAGGCGCGCGGCGCCGTCCGCCGAGCCGTCGATCGCCGTCAGGCCGATGCGGCCCGCGCCGCCGGCGGCGGCGAGCATGTGCAGCACGACGCCGGTGTCGCGGGCTCGATCGAAGCGCAGGCCGCTGCGCGAGACGACCTCCAGCAGCTCGTCGGAGCCGAGGTCGCGCAGCTCGGCGATCTTCAGGTGATCGGTCGCGACGAGGTGCCGGTCGCCGCCGCCGGGGGTCGTGAAGCGCGCCGTGGCCGGCTCGTAGCGCCCGCCGGTCAGCAGCGCGAGCGCGAGGAACGGGTGCGTCGTGCCGCCCTTGCGCAGGTTGATCTCGATCGCGTACGGATCCCACGTGCCGCCCGGCTCGCGCACGACGACGAAGTCGATCGCGAAGCGGCCGACGACGCCCTCGCGCGCCAGCCGCTCGCCGACGATCCGCGCCTGGTCGGTGATCGCGGCGGCGTACGCGCGGTCGGCGGGGAAGCTGCAGCCGATGAAGCTCTGGCCGCCAGGCCCGCCGAGCAGCTGGTCGTGCGTCGAGACGACCTCGACGCCACCGGCCGGCGTCACCTGCAGCTGGACGCTCGGGCTGCGCAGCTGCGAGCCCACGATGCGCTCCTCGACCACGGCGCCGGTCGCGCACAGCTTCTCGACGTACGGACCGAAGCGCGCGTCGGCCGCCTCGAAGACCATCGATCGCAGCCGGCGCGCGATCGCCATGCGCTCGCCGTCGACGCCTGGGCGCGGCAGCTCGCGCACGTCGAGGATCGCGTTGCCGTCGCCGGACACGCCCTCGTCGAGCTTCACGACGAGCTCGCGCACCGCGGGCTTGCAGGCGCGGATCCGTGCGACCGCATCGACGGCCTGCGCGAGGCTGCGGACGTTCTCGACGCCGAGCGGATGCGCGACGCCCTCCGCCCTGAACAGCTCGCGGCAGCCGCTCTTGGTGCCGAAGCGCGCGTGGCGCGGATCGGCCGCGTACATCGGGATCCCGAGCGCGAGCGCCAGCTCGCAGTCGGCAGCCGTCGGGCTGTAGGGCACGAGGTGCGCGAGCGAGCGATCGCCGATCGCGCGGCGGATGCGGTGCACCAGCAACGGGCGCTCGAGCAGCTTCTCGCACAGCGGCCGCGACGACGCGTCGTGCGCCGACAGCAGCGTCAGCCGCTCGCGCGCGCCGGCGGCGTCCTCGTGCAGCAGCGACAGGACGTGCGCGACGGTCGCGGGCGCGACGGGCACAGACGTCACGTAGACGATGCGCAGGTTCGGCCGGTCGAGCGCGAGCGCGAGGCACAGCAGCCGCTCCTCGTAGGCCTGCGTCTCGGCGGGCGACTCGTGCCACTTGTCGACGCTGCGCGACGGCACGACGACGATCGTGCTGCCGGGGCGATCCTCGTCGGCGGCCGCGACGGCGGCGCCGAGCCCGCGCTGCAGATCGTCGAAGCGCCGCACGCGCTCGGGGCGCCCCATCGCCGCCAGCGTCGCGTGCGACTCGTGGCGGACGCGCCGGGTGCGCGGCGGCCGAGCGATGGACGAACGTGCGATCTGTGCTGACATGACGACTCCTGAAAACCGCTGTCGCAGGGGTTGAGTGCCAATGAGCCGGCCGTGCACCCGCCCCACGAGGGGCGGGATCCGATCCTCCGCCCCCGCCCATGGCGGCGATAGGAGCCCTGGGTGGCTCGCGCCACACCTGCGCGCGGGCCGCAACGTCGGCCCGCCGCCCTCGTTGGCGCTGGCGTGAGCCACGATCGACCCCGGTCCGCGTCCGGGCGCCGCGCCGCGGCCGTCGTGATCGGCGGCGCCGTGCTGGTCGCGGGCGCCGTCGCGTCCGCCGTGGCCGGCCTGACC
>JAWVGK010000481.1:0-2979 GCA_033855155.1 Solirubrobacteraceae bacterium
CGCGCAATGCGACGCAGGCCTCCATGTCGAGCTCGCTGCGCAGCGTGAACTCCGGCACGGTCGCCTTGGACTCCGCCATCCGGCGGGCGATGACCTGCTGGACGCGGGTGAGCTTCACGACGGTGACATCGCCCTTGGCGGTGCCGGTCTGCGAGGGGGGCGGGGGCGGCGCCGTGGCGTCGCCCGGCGGCGGTGTCGGCTGCGGGGCTTCGGGGGGTGGGGCGGCGCCTGTTGGGGGCGCGGCGCCTGGGGGCGGCGGGGGGCCGGGGGCGAAGGCCGGGGGCGGTGCGGGGCCCGTGGGTGCGGCGGCGGGGGGCGGTGCGGGGCCCGTGGGTGCGGTGGCCGGCGGCGGCGCGGGGCCCGTGGGGGCGGTGGCCGGCGGCGGTGCGGCGCCCGTGGGTGCGGTGCCGGGCGTCGGTGCTGGTGCGGGTGCGGCTGGCGCGGCAGGCGCGTGCGGCGGGGGGACGGCGGCGGGCGGCGCGCCGGCGGTGGGCGCGGCCGGGGGGGCGGCGGCGGGCTGGGCGGCGGTGGGCGCGGCGGCGGCCAGCGCGACTGTGGGCGCGACCGGTGGGGCGTCGGCCCGCTCGGCGGTGCCGCTGCGCTCCGCCTTCTCGACGTCGGCCTTGACGACGCGCCCGCCCGGGCCGGTGCCGGTGACGGCGTGCAGGTCGATGCCCCGCTCGCGCGCCATGCGCCGCGCCAGCGGGGACGCCTTGACGCGCCCCGTCGACCGCTGCGCCGCCGCCGGCGGCGCCGGGACGTCTGCGCTCGCGCCGTTGCCCGCCGCGCCGGAGGTCGCGGTAGGGGACGGTGGAGCCTGCGCAAGGGGCGGTTGGGCGGCGGCGGACCCGGTGCCGGCGGCGGTCTCCGGCGCGGCGCCCGGCTCAGGGCCGGCTGAGGTCTCGGGCGGGGCGTCGGGCTCGGCGCCGGCTGCGGTCTGGGGCGGGGCGGCGGGCTCGGCGCCGGCTGCGGTTTCCGGCGGGGCGTCGGGCTCGGCGCCGGCTGAGGTCTCCGGCCCGGCGACGGGCTCGGTGCGGGCGGTTTCAGGCTCGGCGGCCGGCTGGGCGCGGGCCGCGGCCTCAGCGGCCGGCTGAGCTGCGGTGGCCGGATCGCCGCCGCCGGCCGCGCCCGCCTCGGCCTCCGCGGCGCCACCGTTGCCGCCCGCGTCCTCGAGCGTCGCGATGACCGATCCGATCGGCAGCGTCTCGCCGGCCGCGACGACGATCGTCAGCACGCCCGCGGCATCGGACTCGTACGTCAGCGTCGCCTTGTCGGTCTCGATCTCGGCCAGCGGCTCGCCGCGGGCGACGTCGTCGCCGTTGGCCTTCAGCCATTTGAGGATCGTCCCCTCCTCCATCGAATCCGACAGGCGCGGCATCACGATCTCGGTCATGCGTGGCGCCTACCGGGGCCTCGTCGTCGCGAGGACGGCGTCGATGACCTGCGGCTCGTGCGGGAACGCGAGCTGCTCCAGCGGCTTGGAGTACGGCATCGGCACGTCGGCGCCGGTCACGCGCTGGATCGGCGCGTCGAGGTCGTCGAAGGCCTGCTCGGCGATCAGCGCCGCGAGGTTCGCCCCGACCCCGCCGTGCGGCCAGCCCTCCTCGACGATGACGCAGCGGTTGGTCTTGCGCACCGACGCGAGGATCGTGTCGAGGTCCAGCGGGCGCAGCGTGCGCGGGTCGATGACCTCGGCCTCGATGCCGTGCTTCTCGCTCAACGTCCTCGCCGCGCGCGCCGCCGTCAGCGCCATCCGCGAGATGCCGACGATCGTCACGTCCGAGCCCTCACGACGGATCGCGGCCTCGCCGAAGCGCACGGTGTGGTCGTCGTCGTCGGGCACCTCGCCGCGCTGGCCGTAGAGGTACTCGTGCTCGATGAAGATCACCGGGTTGTCGTCGCGGATCGCGGACTTCAGCAGGCCCTTCGCGTCGGCCGCGGTCGTCGGCACCGCGACGAGCAGGCCGGGCACGTGCAGGTACAGCGCCTCCCACGAGTGCGAGTGCGTCGGGCCGAGCTGGTGTCCGGCGCCCTGCGGCATGCGCACGACGAGCGGCACCTTGACCTGGCCGCCGAACATGTAGCGGATCGAGGCGGCGTGGTTGACGATCTGGTCCATCGCCAGCAGCGAGAAGTTGATCGTCATGAGCTCGACGACCGGGCGCAGGCCGGTCATCGCCGCGCCGACGCCCATCCCGACGATCGTGTTCTCGGAGATCGGCGTGTCGCGGACGCGCCGCTCGCCGAACTCCTCGAGCAGGCCCGCCGTGACCTTGAAGGCGCCGTTGAAGACGCCGATGTCCTCGCCCATGAGCATGACGTTCTCGTCGCGCGTCATCTCCTCGCGCAGCGCGGAGTTCAGCGCCTCGCGATAGCGCATGATCGCCATCGGGCGCCCTAGTCCCGGTCTCGCTGGGCGTCGTCGGCCGGCTTCGGCGCGCTGCTGCCGGTCGGCGTGTCGTTCGTGCCGACGGCGCGCTCGTAGCCGGCGTGGCCAGGCAGGTTCTCGGTCATGCCGCGCTCGTCCTCGCCGCGGTGCGGCGTCGACGTGCGCTCGTCGACCGAGTACCAGCCGCGCACCTGGTCGCCGAGCACGTAGATGTCGTCGTAGAGCTCGTTCGGCGACGGGTGCGGCGAGGCGTCGGCGAACGCGACCGCGGCGTCGACGCGCTCGAGCGCGTCGCGCTCGAGCGCCTCGAGCTCCTCGCCGCTCATCGTTCCGGCCTCGACGAGCTGGCGCCCGAAGACCGTCAGCGGATCGCGCTTGCGCCACTCGTCGACCTGCTCCTTCGTGCGGTACTCCTCCGGGTCGGCCATCGAGTGGCCGCGGAAGCGGTATGTCAGCGCCTCGACGAGCACCGGGCGGCGCTCGTCGCGCGCGATCCGCAGCGCCTCGGTCGTGACCGCGTAGGTGTCCTGCACGTCCATCCCGTCGCAGCGCATGCCGGGCACGCCGAAGCCCTCGCCCTTGCGCAGCAG
>JAWVGK010000482.1:0-8712 GCA_033855155.1 Solirubrobacteraceae bacterium
CGCAAGACTGTCGTCGTTGCCTGACATTTCCCCTGGTACCTCCCACGGTAGACCGTTAGCGGCAGCGAGTGTAATCGGCGCCAATACCGGCGCTGCGCCAGATGTTCGGCGCCGTTCCGGCGACCTCTGGAGGCAGCGATCGCGTGGCCGCCGAGAGCCGCGAACGCGGCTTGGGCATACTGGTTGCAGCGCCACGGCGCTCGACGGGCAGCGCACCTCGCGGCGCGCGCCCGGCCCGAGCGCTCGCACGCGAGCGGCAGCGCGCCGACTTCTGGCCTTCCGATGAACCGCGACGACCCCCAACACGACAGCACCTCCATGGGCAGCCCTCTGCTGACGCATCTGGACGCCCACGGTCGCGCGCGGATGGTCGACGTCGGCGACAAGCCCGAGACCGAGCGCGTCGCGATCGCCCGCGCGATCGTGCGCATGGCGCCGCAGACGGCGGCGGCCGTCGTCGCCGGCGACGCTCCGAAGGGCGACGTCGTCGGGACGGCGCGGCTGGCGGCGATCCAGGCCGCCAAGCGCACCGACGAGTGGATCCCGCTCGCGCACACGCTGTCGTTGAGCTCGGTCGACGTCGACATCGACGTCGACGCCGACGCGGGGATCGTCAGCGTGACGACGACCGCACGCGTGCGCGCGCGCACCGGCGTCGAGATGGAGGCGATGGTCGGCTGCGCCGCGGGGGCGCTGTGCGTCTATGACATGGTGAAGGGCATCCAACGGGGAGTCGTGCTGGAGCGCGTCGAGCTCCTGGAGAAGCGCGGCGGACGATCGGGTACTTGGAGGCGTTATGACGAAGATTGAACCGTTGCGCGACGGGCACGGCCGGTTCATCCGCGACGTGCGGGTGTCGGTCACGGACCGCTGCAACTTCCGCTGCCAGTACTGCATGCCCGCCGAGGGCCTGCCGTGGCTCGAGCGCGACCAGGTGCTCGGCTTCGAGGAGATCGAGCGGCTCGTGCGCGTGCTGGCGTCGATGGGCGTCTGCGACGTCCGCCTGACCGGCGGCGAGCCGCTCGTGCGGCGCGACTTCCCGCGCCTGGCGAAGATGCTCGCCGACGTCGACGGCGTCGCGGATCTCAGCGTCACGACCAACGGCTTCCTGCTCGAGCGTGACGCCGAGGCGCTCGTCGAGGCCGGCATCAACCGCTTCAACGTCTCCGTCGACTCGTTGCAGCGCGACCGCTTCTTCGAAATGACGCGCCGCGACGCGCTGCCGCGCGTGCTGCGCGGCCTCGAGGCGCTGGCGCAGTTCCCCGACGCGCACCCGATCAAGATCAACGCCGTCGGGATGCGCAACTTCACCGAGACGGAGATCCTGCCGTTCGCGAAGTTCGCGCGCGAGCACCCCTACGAGGTGCGCTTCATCGAGTTCATGCCGCTGGACGCCGACCACTCCTGGGATCCGAGCCTCGTGCTGACGGGCGACGAGATCCGCGCGGTCATCGACGAGGTCTATCCGCTGGAGGCGCTGCCGCGCGATCCGAGCGCGACGGCGCGCGTCTACCGCTTCAAGGACGGCACGGGCAAGATCGGCTTCATCAACCCGCTGTCGGAGCCCTTCTGCGGCGACTGCGACCGCATCCGCGTGACGGCCGAGGGCAAGCTGCGCACGTGCCTCTTCAGCCTCCACGAGACCGACCTGCGCGGCCCGATGCGCGAGGGCGTCAGCGACGACGACCTGCGCGAGATCGTCCGCGACGCCGTCTGGCGCAAGGAGCTCAAGCACGGCGTCAACGAGCCCGGCTTCCGCCAGCCCAAGCGCACGATGTCGCAGATCGGCGGCTGACCGGGCCCGTTCGCCCCGCGCGCTGGCCGCCTTGCGGGCGCCGGCGGCTGGGTGCGTCGGACGCGCCGTCTCAGTGCTGGTGGCCGCCGAGCAGCGCGGTGAACACGCTCGCCGAGCAGAGCATCATCCCGAAGCGGATGCGGTGGCGGCCGAGCAGCGCACGCAGGCGGCCGTCGCGCAGCCGCGGCAGCAGCAGGACGCCGACGTACGCCACGAGCACGAGCTGGTCGAGCGTCGCGGCGACGTCCATCGGCCCGATCGGCTCCGGATCCCCGGCGTTCGGCCCGAACGGCACGCCCAGGGTCCGCGAGACGAGCCAGACCGCGACGATCGCGAGGTTGGCGAATGCGCCAAGGCGCAGCCCGCGGTCGCTCGAGCGCCCGCGCAGCAGCGCGAGGCCCCACAGCACCTGGCCGTAGGTCAGCACGAGGAAGAAGACGCCGAACAGCCAGTAGTGCGAGAAGTGGTCGATCATCGCGATTGCGTGGATCAGGCCGGCCGCGATCGACAGGTAGCCGGCGATGCGCAGCGCGTCGGCGAGCTGCGCGCCGCGGTGTGCCTCGCGCGCCGCGTCGACCCCGCCGTCCAGCGAGGACGTGGGGTGAGACGGCTTGGCCGTGGCGCCGCGCGCGGCGACGGGGTCGGGCGCGGCCGCGGCATTCGGCCGGGGCCCCGGCCGAGGATCGGCCTGCGCCGCCGTTCCCCCCGCGCCCGGCACCGGCGGGGACGCCGGCGCGTCCGGGGCGTCCCCGCGGCCGGCGAGCGCCGGCGCCCGCGGGTCGCTCACGCGCTCGTCTCCCAGCAGTGCTGGCCGGTCATGCGTCCGTGGCATCTCGTCCGTCCGTGCATCGGTCCTCGAAAGCCACTACGTAGGCCGGCGCCCGCCGGTTGCCCGGCCGGCTGCGCGGCGATCGCTGCGCGGTCACGAGTCGTGGCCGCGGAAGGACGCGGCGATGCTGTCGAACACCGACGCGACCGCCGGCAGGCGCTCGGCTGGGACCGCCTGGAAGACGAGCTGGATCAGCCGCCCGCCCTTGAAGAGGAAGTAGTGGTCGTGCGCGCCGCCCGTCGCGCCGCTGCCGAAGGTGTAGCGATAGCGCCAGCCCGGCAGGCCGCCGGCGACGACCGCGACTGGGTCGGTGAGCTGCTTCGCACGCCTGTCCGCCGACACGAGGCCGTCGGTGTACTTGCGCACGATCGGCAGCGTCTTGCGCGTGACCGGGACGTCCAGGCCGCTGAGGGAGTCGCGCATCAGCAGCGACGTCGAGTCGTCGGCCGCGGCGAGCAGCGCGAGATCCGGATCCTCCGAGCGCTGCGGCAGGCGCTGCCAGCTTGCGGGATAGGCGATCGACACCTTCGCGACCGTGTCCTTGAACCGCACCACGTCGGCCCGCGGCGCCGCCGTCGGCGTCGAGGAGGACAGGAGGCTGCGCCCGACGGCCGCGCCCGCGACCAGCGCGAGAACCGCCGCCACGACGACGACGACCAGCAGCTTGCGGTTCACCGCGGTCACCCGCAGACGTCGAAGAGAGAGCCCGGCCGAAGCCGGGCTCTCGTCTCGACGGTCAGCGTTCCCAGGGCCGCTTGCCCTTGACGTTGAGCCGGCCGGGTCCGGCCGGTGCGTCGCCTCCGCCCGATGAGGGCGAAGAGGATGGCTGACGGATCTCGATGCGACCCGTCGGCTCGTCCGGCGGCGGCGCCTCGGAGCCGTCGCGGTTGCGAGGCCGGACGCCCGGCGTCGATGCGGCTTCGAACTGCTGTGGCGAGTTGGAGCCCACCACCGGGGACTTCGGGCGAGCCTTCGGATCGCCACCCGGCCTCGGATACAGCATCGACGCCGCGGTGGTGGCGTACTTCGGATCGCGCACCGCGGGCCCCTTGGCGTGCGCGGCGCCGATCGGCGCCCCACGTCCGAGGGACGCGAGGATGCCCACACCGCGGGTGTACACGACGCCCGTGTTGATCACGGGACCGCGACGGCCGACGCGCTGCAGGAACTTCGAGCCCTCGCCCGGGAACAGCGACTCGACCAGACCGCCAGCGTCGTCGCCGGCCTTTTTGACGAACAGGTTCTCGAGCAGGTTGCGGCCTGCGACGAGGTTCCCGTTGATCGCGTCGAGCACGCCGTTGACGGGCGCGGTCTTGGCGACGATCTCGCCGACCCCGCCGATGACGATGGCCAGCCCCCTGTTGATCTTGACCAGCTCGACGATCGTCGCGATCAGGTAGAGCGCGAGTGCCGCGATGATCAGGACGATCAGCAGGATCATGACTGCGAGTGCAAGTGACACAGATCCTCCTTATGCGTCCGGGAGGGCGACGTTCAGCGAGCCCCCGTAGTTGGCAACAGATCCCACGATCTGACTGATGTAGTTCTGCGTCGTCAGCAGCACGACGACCGCGTCGAGGTCCTTCGAGATCGCTCCGGCTACGCCGGCGATCGCGTCGATTCTCGGCACGATGCTCTTCGCCGCCCCGAGGACGCCCTTGAGCAGTCCGACGAGCAGCGGGATGGACACGATCAGGATGAGATCCATGATCCACAGTGGTGCCATGGTCAACCCCCCGTTGCCTTGCGGACGACGAGCGCCGCCTTCGCGGCGATCCCCGGCAGCACGCCGGCGATCACCTGCAGCGGTCCGTTGATGTCCGCGACCCAACCCATCAGGCCGCGGAGGTGCTGCGACTCCACCGTCGCCAACGCCCCACCGAGGTCACCCAGGCCGTTCGAGATGATGACCAGGCGCTTGCGCACCTGGTTCAGCCCGAGCGACAGGATCACGACGAGCAGCGCGGCCTCGACGTAGCTGATCGCGATCAACTCGAATCTCGTCATAGCGTCTCACCTTGCGCCGTGTAGCCGTCCGTCAGGGCGTTCATGTACCCGTCTTGGATGATCGCCTCCTCGATGACCAGGTTCAGCACTGCCGGAGTCGCCTTCAGCAGCGGGATCTTCGACGTGTGCTGCGCGATGATCGGTGCCGTCTCCAGCAGGATCTCGACGCTCGTCTGGATGTCCTTGACGAAGCTCAACAGGAGCATCAGCAGGATGATCACGACGATCAGGACGACAGCACCCATGCCGACGGCGATCTGCCACAGCGCATGCGTGTCGAACGCGCCGATCGGAGCAGTGATGTTGCTCATTTGCCCACCGCCACCTTTCTCAGCGCCCGGGCCATGTGGAGGATCCGCACCGCGCAGTCGTTGACGAGCTCGACGCCCTTGTCGAGGCTCGTCGTCTGGGCGCGAATGACGTCCACGCCCGCCGCTGCGCTTCTCGCCTGGTCGGCGATGCGCGCCGCCAGGGTGAGGATGGTCGATACGATGATGACCACCACCACGATGACGATGAACGCCAGCGAGAAGCCGATGTACCAATCAGTGTATGTAGCTGCCATTGGTGAATGCATCACTTGTTGCAGTCCTTGGAGCCGAGCAGCAGGATGCTGCAATCGATCCCGTTCGCGTGTCCGGTGACACTGTTGTCATGTCCACCGGGAGGCGCCCCGCCGACATTGCGACGAATGCCGTGGAAGTCCTCCAGGATCGGCCCGGTCGTGCTCAGAACCGTCTGCGCCTGACCGTTGATCGTCGTGACCCGCTTGTCGATGCTCTGCGTCCGTGCCAGGACCGCCGACAGGCTGCCCAGGATGCTGCGGGCGCTGCCGTTGATCTGGCTGGCTGACGTCCGGATGGTGCCGACGTCCCCGCTGATGCTCTTCACGGATCCGCTAATCGAGATGACGCTCGAGTAGATCTGGTCGACCGTCCCGTGGATGCCGACCACGTTCGTGTTGATCCGACCGGCGACCTCGTTGATGTCGTTGACCTTCCCGAGGATCCGCTTGAGCTTCGGATCGATGCCCGTCTTCGCGATGACCTCGGTCCGCGACAGGCTCGCTGCCAGCGGGGCAGCGGCCTTGCGGATCGCCGTGGAGATCTGCACGGTCTTGCGGGCTTCGTCGATGAACTTGCCCTCGCGACCGATCTCCTCGACGGTGGTCTTGATGTTCTTCTCCGGCTTCCCGTCGGCGCCTGTCCTGTTGGTCACGCCGCTCACCGACCGGTCAATAGACCGGGCGGCGAGCAGGGTCCCCGTGAGGAAGATCACCGACAGCAGCGCCCATGCGATCAGGATCACGAGCACCACCGGAGACATCCCCCGGGATCCGCTGAGGATGTTACGCATGGATGCGCTCCCCTCGCCTTGGTGTCCGAGTTCCTAGCATTGCGATCCGAGCGGTGAGAGCAGCGTCGACTTGCAGATGCTGGTCAGGTGGTCGTGGGTGTGGTTCAGACCCGTGTTGATCGGAGTCGTGTCCCCGTTGACGGCCGTCAGGTCCGCGTTGATCCGCTGGACGAGCGGCGTCACCGCACCGGTACCGGCACTGCTCGGCGACTGGATGGCATGCAGCTCGGAGTTGATCTGCGTGGCCCGGGTGTCGATGTTGACCAGGACTCCCGAGATGCTGCGCAGCGTGCCGCGAACGGTCTGCAGGACTCCCGTGATGCCCTTCAGCGAACCGGACGTGTCCTGCAGGGAGCTCGTGATGGTTCCCAGGTTGCCGCCCGTGTCGACGAGCAGCGACGACGTGTCGATCAGCGAGCTGTTCGTCGTCGTCAGCGCTGCGTTGACGCGGCCGGTGGAGCGGTTGATCGACGTCAGGTCCGAGAGGATCGCGACACCGACGCCGGGAATCGGCTTCAGCGCCTTGTCGATCGCGGTCAGGTTGCCGTTGATCGTGCGGACGTAGTCGGGCAGCGGATCGGCGTCCTTGTTGACGTCGACCAGCGTGGCGTCGGTCGTGCCCAGAGCCTTGTCAATCGAGCTCAGGGCGCTCGTGATGCCGGACAGGAAGCCGATCACCACTACGACGACCAGGATCAGGATGGTGGCGAAGATCCATGTCCACCTCGTGTCGGATGCTAGACGTGGCATAGGGACCCCCGGAGTGTTTCGTCGTGCCTCTTCGTGTTGCTCATGGCTTGCCTGCGCAGGAGTTGGCGGGCTTGTTCGGACCGGGCAGCTTCCTGTCGATGCAGCCGGCGGTGTCGAGGATGCGATCCGAGACGACCAGGATGTTGCCGGAGTCGACCTTGATCGACTTCGCTATGTTCTCGGTGTTGTTCAGGTTCGAGATGATCGAGTTCGCATCGTTGTCGATGGTCTTCGCGATGCTGAGGATGCCGCCCGCCGTTCCGTTGATCGACCGCGCGGTGCGGTTGATCGTCCCGGCGACGCTGTTGATGCCACCCGCGACGTCGGAGATGTCACCGGCCGTGCCGTTGATCTCGCCTGCGACGCCGTTGATCGACGTGGCGGAGCCACCGATCGAGGTCGCCGTGGTGTTGATCGTCCCGGCGGTCGAGAGGATCGTGCTCGCGAGGCGGTCGATCGAGGACGCGTCACCGTTGATGGACCGGGCGCGAGCCTCGATCTTGCCGACGACGCCCTCGAGCGGCGACGCGGTCTTGAGGATCGAGCGCGCAGTCTTGTTGGTCTGCACGAGCTGGGCGATTGCATCGGTCGACGAGTTGATCGTCCCGCCCGTCGCGCTGATGCTCTTCGCCTTGCCGTCGATGCTGCGCGCGGTGTTGACCGTCTTGGCGAGCAGGCCCGCCGCGATCGTGACCGACGTGGCGACGAGGATGAGGATGATGAGGTTGACGCCCTGCACGCCACCTCGACCGCCGGCGGGCCGGCCGGCTGTCGTCGTCGGACCCGATGTCGCCGTCGGGCGCTGAGACTGCGGTGTTGCCGTCTTGCGACGGTTACGGGTTAGCGTCGGCACGGAACGCTCCGCCGTTGTGGCGCCGATGCGCCGGGCCTTCTAAGCACTGTGGCTCCCCTCTGTTTCGCTCCCGGCCGCCCGCGACGCACCGCGTCGCGCACGATCAGTTGCTCGCTCCCTAATAGTCCCGGTCGGATCCCATACGACTCCCTCTGCCCCGACCAGGCCGATCTGCGTCCCGACACTAGTACAACGCGCCCCGGATTGTCCAGCGGTACAGCCGCCCTTCCCGGGGTGCGTTCTCAGCGCGGAGGCAGAGGTGATCTTTAGGCGGCGTTTATAGCGCGCTTTGGCGCAGAATGCACGTACGAACCCGCTTTGGGCGCCAATCGCGGCCTCCGGGCGCGGGTCGGAACGCTCGCGATGGCGAGCTTCGTGGCGCTGGAGTACGGTGCGCCGCGATGGTCGACACCGATCTCGCACGCGTCGTCCTGCCGAAGAACTTCCTGCGCCCGTGCCTGCTGCTGCTGCTGCACGAGAGCCCGGCGCACGGCTACGAGCTGCGCGAGCGACTGCGACCGCTGGGCTTCAACCGCGACGACCCCGGCCGCCTGTACCGTGCGCTGCGCGCGCTCGAGGAGGCGGGGCTCGTGCGCTCCGCGTGGCAGGCCTCGGCCGGTGGCCCGGACCGCCGCACGTACGAGCTGACACTCGACGGCGAGGAGCGGCTGCTGCACGCCGTCGAGGAGCTGCAGGCGATGCACGCCGTGCTCGACCGCTTCCTGCTGCGATGCCCGGACACCGGCGCGATCGGGAACTGCGACGACGCGACCGAGGGCGCGATCTGACGCCGCGAGCCCGCGCGCGACGGGCCCGCGATGAGGGTCGTCGGCGGCGGCGCCGGCCTTGGCGCGGCGATGCGGCCTCGGCGCGGCGATGCGCCTGCAGGGCGCCGGCCACGACGTCGTCGTCGTCGAGGCGCGCGAGCGGCCGGGCGGGCGCGCCTACCAGCTGCGCGACGGCGGCTTCACGTGGGATACGGGGCCGTCGCTCGTGACGATGCCGTGGATGCTCGAGGAGACGTTCGCGGCCGCCGGACTTGACCTGCACGATCTCGTGCGGCTCGAGCGCCTGGACCCCTTCTACCGGATCCGCTGAGCGCGCTGCGAGCAGCACCTGGAC
>JAWVGK010000483.1:0-5227 GCA_033855155.1 Solirubrobacteraceae bacterium
GAGGCCGAGCGGCTGATCGGCTCGCTCGGCGAGGCGGCGTGGGAGGGGCGGCCGCTGCTCGGCGTGCCGATGTCGGTCAAGGACCTGACGCCGACCGCCGGGATCCGCACCACGCGCGGCTCGCTGCGCTTCGCGAGCTGGACGCCGAGCGAGGACGCCCCCGCGGTCGCGCGCCTGCGCGGGGCGGGCGCGGTGCTCGTCGGCAAGACGACGACGTCGGAGTTCGGCTGGAGCGCGGGCACCGTCAACCGGCTCGCGCCGCCCGCGGCCAACCCCTGGGACCCGCGCCGCAGCGCCGGCGGCTCGAGCGGCGGCGCGGCGGCGGCGACCGCGGCCGGCATCGGCGTCGGCGCGCTCGGCACCGACGGCGCCGGGTCGATCAGGGTCCCTGCGGCGTTCTGCGGCGTCGTCGGCTTCAAGCCGACGTTCGGTCGCGTCCCGTACGTGCCGTTCAGCCCCGAGCGCCTGTCGCACGTCGGGCCGCTGACGCGCGACGTGGCCACCGCGCGGCTGATCGCCGACGTCATCGCCGGGCCGCACCCCGACGACCCCCTCTGCGGCGCGTCGCGGCCCGATCCGCCGATGCCGTCGCGGCGCCTGCGGATAGCGTGGCTGCGCTGGGACGGTCCCGAGACGGAGGTGCAGGCGATCGTGCGCACCGCCGCGCAGGCGCTGGACGGCGACCTCGTCGAGCTCGACGTGCCGTTCGCCGATCCCTACGAGCACCTCGTGACGATCATCGCGGCGTTCGAGGCCGCCGGGCAGCAGCCCGAGGACGACGAGCTCTGCGACCAGGCCCGGCGCGCCGTCGTCGAGCACGGGCGCGGGCTGCGGGCCGCGGACCTCGCGCAGGCCCTGGCCGAGCGGGCGCTGCTCGCGAGCCGGCTCGATCGCGTGATGGAGCGCTTCGACCTGCTCGCCATGGCGACGGTGTCGATCGAGCCGTTCGCCGCCGACGCGTGGCGCCCCGGACCGCCCGCGCGCGCCGACGACCTCGGCTGGCTGGCATGGTGTCGCGCGGCGTATCCGTTCAACCTCAGCGGCCAGCCGGCGATCTCGGTCCCCGCCGGGTTCACCGCCGCCGGCTGCCCGGCCGGGCTGCAGATCGTCGGCCGCCGCCACGAGGACGCCCTCGTCCTGCACGCAGCCGAGCGCTTCGAGCGTGCCCGGCCGTGGCGTCAGGACTATCTGCGAAAGGATCAGCGACGATGGTGCCCAGCGACAGCCTCCTAGGTTCGACCGCCGGCCGGATGGACTTCGTCGCCGCGCACGAGCTGTGGAACGACGAGCAGCAAGCGGCCGCCGCCGCCCTACAGGAGCAACTCGACGGCCTGGACTTCGTGCGCGTCGTGTATGGCGATCCGCACGGCCTCGCCCGCTCGAAGACCGTGACGGCGGACGTCTTCCGGACGGTCCTGCGCAACGGCATGGACGCGAGCCCGGGCCCGTTCATCTTCGACACCGGCCATGCCGTGGCGGTCGACTTCTTCGCCGACGGGGGCGGGATCGCGGTCGACGAGCTCACCGGCGCCGGCGACTTCGTCGTCGTCCCCGACCCGCGCACATTTCACGTGCTGTCGCACGCCGGGCGGCCCACCGGCTGGGTCGTCGGCGACGAGCACCTGCGCGACGGCTCCCCGCACCCGCTGTCGAGCCGCGCGGTGTTGCGACGCCAGTGCGACCGGCTCGCCGCGCGCGACCTCGGGTTCGTCGTCGGCCTGGAGGTCGAGTGGTACCTCACGCGCTACACCGACGGGGGTCGCGTCGAGCGCATCGGCGGGTTCGGCGTGCAGGGCAGCGCGCCCGCGGTCGAGGCGGTCAACGGCGGCTACCAGTTCAACTCCGACGGGCTGCTCGACGGGGTCATGCCGGTGCTCGAGCCGCTGATCGACGCGCTCATGGCGCTGAACCTGCCGCTGCGCGCGATCGAGCACGAGTCCGGCCCCGGGCAGCTGGAGTTCACCTTCAACCCGATGGAGGGCCTGGCGGCGGCCGACGCGATGCTGCTGTTTCGCACGGTGACCAAGCAGGTGCTCGCCCGCTCGGGCCATCACGCGTCGTTCATGGCGCTCCCCGGGCTGCCCGGCTTCGATCCCAGCGGCTGGCACCTGCACCAGTCGCTCGTCGAGCGCTCCAGCGGGCGCAACCTGTTCGTCGCGGAGAGCCCGGGCGATGTGCTCTCGCGGCTCGGGATGCGCTACCTCGGCGGCCTGATCGATCACGCGGCCGCGGCCAGCCTGCTGTGCGTGCCGACGATCAACGGCTACCGGCGGATGCAGACCGGGTTCAGCCTGTCGCCGGATCGGATCGGCTGGTGCATGGAGAACCGGGGCGCCTTCCTGCGCGTCCTCGGAGCCGGCGGAGATCCCGCCAGCCACATCGAGAACCGCAGCGGCGAGCCGACCGCCAACCCCTACCTGTACCTTGCCGGCCAGCTCAGCGCCGGCCTGGACGGCATCGATCGCATGATCGAGCCGGGCGAGGCGGTGCGCGACCCGCACGACGCGGCGGCCCCCGCGCTGCCGGCGACGCTCGACGAGGCGCTGGCGGCGTTCACGCACAGCGCGCACTACCGCGGCGTCCTCGGCGACGCGCTGCATGACTGCATGCGGCTGCTGAAGGGCAGTGAGCGAGCGCGCTACGAGGATTGGCGCGCGCAGGCCGACCCGGTCGCCGACGACACGGTCAGCGCATGGGAGCACCGTGAGTACTTCGGCACGTTCTAGAACGTACCGGCGGCGGGTCGTCGCAAGCGTCGACGAGCTCAGCGCGGGGACTCCGGCGCTGGTCGCCGCCGCGGGTGCGAACGTCAACTACGGCATCGAGTTCATGCGCGCCTACGAGCGCCATCCGATCCAGCCCGTGCACGGCTGCCACTACGTCGAGCTGCTCGACGACGACGGAATGGTCGCGGCGTTCGCGCCGTGCTTCGTGCAGGGCGACCCGCTCGGCGCGCTCGGGCTCGGCGCGGGGGAGCACGCGCTGCTCAGCCAGGTCTGGCATTGCTCGGACACGCGGCTGGTCGCGGCCGAGGCGACGGCGCGGATCGCCGAGCAGCTGCTGGAGGCGATGCGCGACGTCGCGCGATCGGCGAGCCTGCCGCGGACGGGCTTCATCAACGTCGCCGCCGGCTCGCTCAGCGCGGGGGCGCTCGAGGCCGCCGGCGTGCCCGCGGTGCACCTCGACACGCGCTACTGGCTGGACCTCGCCCGCCACGGCAGCGAGGACGGCGTGCTGGCCGCGATCAAGTCCTCCGACCGGCGCGAGTACCGCCGCCACTGGCGCCGGGCGGCGGAGGCGGGCGTGCACGTCACGACCCGCCGAGCGCTCCCCGGCGAGGACGAGGACAAGCTCGGCCTGCTCGAGGTCACGATGGATCGCGTCGGCTCGCCGGGCTACTACGACAAGGCCAGGCTCGTCGCCTTCCTGGCCGAGATGCCCAACGCTCGCGTCGTCGAGGTCACGCTCGGCGACGACCTGTTGGCGTTCGCGATCCTGTTCGTCGACGACACGCGCCTGCACGCCTGGGCGCTCGGCTATGACCGCGAGCGCAAGCTGGCGTTCAGCCCGTACTACATCGTGTGGGGCTCGTTCATGCGCCTGGGCTACGAGCTGGGCCTTCCGCGGCTGGAGGCCGGGCGCCGCAACGGCGACTTCAAGATGCGCCATGGCCTGCTGCCCCAGGAACTGAACGCCTACGTCGTCGACGCGTGAGGGCGGCGTGACGTCGTTCACCGTCACGCCCGGCCTGCCGGACGACTGGGACTCGTTCGCGGGCGACGGCCCGGCGGCGGCGCGCGGCCGCTGGATCCGGTTCGGCCAGTCGTGGTACCCCGGCGAGTACCACACGTTCGCGCTGCGCGACGAGCGCGGCGCCTGCGAGGTGGCGATGGGCGGCACGGTGCTGGCGGCGCCGGCGATGGTCGCGCGGCGCGATCCGTACCACATCCTCACCGGCCGCACGAGCCACCTCGGCCTGTTCGCCGACGGCGAGCACCCATGGCCGAGCGACCTCGACCCCGACGCGGTGCACCCCTGCCTGGTCCTCATGTACCCGAACTACGCGACGTTCCCGGTCGGCCCACGCGCGAGCGATCCGGACGCGCTGCGACGGTTCGTGGCGCGGCTCGTCGCCTGGGCGCGGCAGCAGGGCATCGCCTCGGTCGCGATCGTCTACCTGACCAGCGCCGCCGAGCCGCTGCTGGCCGAGCTCGGCGATGCCGGCTTCGCGACGATGGCGATGGGCGAGCGCTGCGACATGGCGGTGACGTGGTGGGACTTCGACGGCTACCTGCGCACGCTGCGCAAGAAGCATCGCGACGAGGCCAAGCGCGAGATCAACCGCATGAACGATCGCGGCCTGGTGCGCGCGTCGCGGCCGCTCGCCGACCACGAGCCCGAGCTGCTGGACCTGCGCTGCGGGCTGATCGAGAAGTACGACGGCAGCGTTGATCGCGCCGAGCAGGCGGCGATGTTCGACATGATCCGCGAGCACGTGGCGCCCGAGGACATCACGGTCTTCACCGTCAGCTCGGGCGAGCGCCTGCTGAGCTTCAGCCTCTTCATCCAGGACGGCCACGAGTGGACGGTGATGCTGATCGGATCGGACTACGCCGAGCCCGACGCCGCCTTCGGCTACTTCTCGTGCATGTTCTACCAGCCGATCGAGCAGGCGCCGCAGCGCGGCGTGTCGCTGCTGGCTTACGGCTACGGGACCTTGGACGCCAAGCGCCGGCGAGGCTGCCAGCTGTCGCGCTACCACGCCGCGGAGCTGCGGTTGTGACGCGGCGGCGTCGCTCGGTCTGCCGGCTGACCGCGGCGGCCGTGGGTGACGCCGTTCGTCGATGGCTTCTCGCGAGCGATCAGTGCGGGGCGATCTCGCTTGCAGCCGAGTTCGTTGGGCAGGTGCGGCGCGGCCGCCGAGCAGCGGGAGGTGGGCGACCGCGCGACACCTGCGGACGGGGCGGTTGGGAGAAGCGCCTTCCGTTACATCGGAGAGCGCGTGCGGCCGGAACCTGGATCACCGGCGGCGAACCTGGCGCGTAGACGCTCGCCGCGTCGCCGCCGCTGCGGCCCGCACCCGCCCGCCGCCCGCTCAGCCCACGAGCGCCAGCGTGCGGTTCCTCGCCTCGAACTGCGCCCCGACCGCGACGAGGATCTCGAGCATCGCCGCGGCCGCCGGCGACATGAAGCCGCCCGCGAGCGTCGCGGCGAGGACGTGGCGGAC